>JAYQWI020000828.1:0-9578 GCA_035871815.2 Candidatus Parabeggiatoa communis | reverse complement strand
GCCTGTTTTTGCTCTTCTGGAATCAGCGAATAAACCGCTTGTTGAACACGATCATGTACAAATTTATAGGTATGATCAACTTGAAAAACCATCTCTTCCGTAATGGCTTCCCATAAATCAGCCTGTGTTTCTTCGCGGGGGGTTTCCGACACAATCGCTAATAGGGCTATTTCAAACTGATTACCAATACAAGCTGCCAGTTTTAAGACTTTTTGCGTGTTGTCACCCAGTTTTTGTACCTTGTCAACCATTAAGTCAATGACGTTATCCGTGATTTTTATCGCCTTGATTTGTGCTAAATCCCATTGCCAACCCGGTTGCGATTGATCGGTGGGCCATTTAAAGTCCAACAGTCTTTCACTATACAGTTGTTTTAAAAACTCACGCATAAAGAAAGGATTGCCCCCCGTTTTTTTCAGCACTAATTCAGCTAACGGTTGGACGGTTTCTAAAGTGTCATTGACCGTCTGGGCAATCAATTGCTGAGTCTCTGACAAGCCTAAAGGCCCGAGGCTAAGCGTTTCAATAGGCACCTTTGATTTCCCGAGTTCTTCTAATGCGAGCCTCAATGGATGGGCCCCATCGACCTCGTTATCTCGATACGCGCCAATTAAAAACAAATAGTGACTGTGGGCCATGATCAAAGTCATCAATTTTAAACTGGCCAAATCTGCCCATTGCAAATCATCTAAAAAAATCACCAAGGGGTGTTCAGGCTGACAAAAAACACGGGTAAAGTTTTGAAAAACAAGATTAAAGCGATTTAGCGTTTCCAAAGGCCCCAATTTTGGCACCGGCGCTTGCTTGTTGATAATCAATTCGACTTCAGGAATGACCTCAATCATGACTTGTCCATTAGGCCCCACCGCCTTTAAGATTTTTTCTCGCCATTGCGTCAATTGTGTTTGGCTTTCTGTCATCACTTGATGCATCAAATCCCGAAAGGCATTAACCACAGCAGAATAAGGAATATTACGTTGCAATTGGTCAAATTTGCCGGCGATAAAATAACCCCGTTTTTCAGTAATGGGTTTATAAATCTCTTGCACCAAGACTGACTTGCCAATGCCAGAATAACCCGCGACAAGCATGAGTTCACTTCGCTGTTGACTCGCTCTGTCAAAAGCAGCCAGTAAACGGTCTATCTCTTTTTCTCGACCATAGAGTTTTTGAGGCACAAAAAATTTATCGCAAAAGTCTTGTGTACCCAATGTCAAGGGCTCAAGTTGCCCTTGTTTCAGGCCAACCTGACAGGCCTGTAAATCCGCTTTCAGGCCGTATGCACTTTGATACCGATCCTCAGCCGTTTTAGCTAACAGTTTCATGATAATATCTGAAACGGCCAGCGGGATGTCTGGATTTAAGCGGTGAGGCTCTACGGGTTGTTTGGCAAGGTGACAATGCACTAATTCCATCATATCCTCTGTTTCAAAGGGTAAATGATGGGTGAGTAATTCATAAAAAGTGGCCCCTAGCGCATAAAAATCCGTGCGATAGTCCATCGCACGATTCATGCGCCCCGTTTGCTCAGGAGAAATATAAGTCAGTGTGCCTTCCAATTGATTAGGATTTTTGAGCGTCGGATTTTCACGGTGTAAAAGAGTCGAAATCCCAAAATCAATGATTTTTAATTGCCCCGTGCTTTGGTTCCAAACAATATTGCCGGGATTAATATCTTTATGAATAACATGGGCGGCATGAATCTCAGCTAAAATGTCAGTCACTTGAATCGCAAAAGACAGAAATGCCTTGACGGTAAACTGTCGCACTGTCATCAAGTGCTTTAAAGACTCACCGCCCACATCCTCAAAAATAATCACCAAAGTATTATCATGTTTTTCAAGCCCATAAACCTTAACAACCCCTGCAATGTCTAAATGACGAAGAATGTCATATTCTTGCTGATAGTGAGCGAGTGCGGCGGGGGAAGGATAGTCATCTCTCAGCATTTTGAGGATAACCGAACGATTATCTTCTTTTCCAACGCCACGATAGATAATCGAATCAGCACTTTCATTAATTTGATTAATAATTTGGTAATTAGGAATAGTCATCATGTCAGTTATCAGTTATCAGTTATCAGTTATCAGTTATCAGTTATCAGTTATCAGTTGTATAGTTTGTCAGATAAATATGTTGGCCTTTCCAATATTGGATATCAAGGCATTGATAACTGATAACTGATAACTGATAACTGATAACTGTTCATGCTTAGGTGATTTGGGAATGGGGCATTTTGAGATTAAGAAGATTTGGATTGATGATTTCTGAATAGCTTAGAAAAACTTAAACTATATAACGTTATTTATCAAATAGTTACTTAATAAAAAGCACTTAACATGCCAAGTTGTTGACAAGGACTGATGTCATTGACGAAATATCAAAAGCCCAGCAAAAATATGAGATTATCAGATTGAGCAGGATTATCGTAAATAATTTGTGGAGGTATACGCAAATTTTTCCGGATATCACGCAGAGCCGCAGAGGCGCAGAGGTGAGAGGTTTCTATCGCGAAGCGTCTTTTAAACCCTGATAGACAATCATTTCTCATTCTCTGCGGCTCTGCGGCTCTGCGTGAGCAGACCGTTTGTTACTGTTTTTATTGAAAAACGCAATTTATGACGGTGCTGATTTGATTATTTTTGTTTCAAAACCAACAACGTGATATCATCATCAGGCTTTTCTGGATTAATATAGTGTCGCATATCATTGATTATCGATTGACGGATTTCATCGACAGATTTTTGCCAGTTAAGCTGAATAACCTCAGTAAGCCGTTCTATGCCGTATTCCTTTTTCTCCCTATTTTCTGCTTCGGTAATACCATCCGTGTACAGCACTACCACATCGCCAGGATTCAAGTTGATTTCGATTTGATTCACAAAACCGGTAATATTATCAATCATGCCAACATTAAAACCTAACTCCGTCGTGTCTACCTGTTCCACAATGCCATTTCGCACCATAATCGGGTCTTCATGTTGCCCACTCAAACGCAACAGGCCACCCCCTCCTGCTTGAGGTTCATACTCCAACAAAATCAAGGTCAAGTTTTTGTCGGAACTCATCCGTTGTGCATTCTCATAAAGGGTCTCATTAATGGCCGCCAAAAATTTCACGGGATCCGTCTCATGATTAGCTAACAGGGTACGCACTGCGGTTTGTGCCATAATCGCCAATACACCGCTTTCAAGTCCATGTCCTGTGACATCGCCAATCCCTATCAAAACGCGCCCATGAGATTTTAAAACATCATAGTAGTCGCCACCGATTTCATCGGCGGGTTCCAGAAAACCGACAATATCTAACCCTTCAATTTGCTGAAGTTCCTCTTCTTTAGGTAACAACATTTGTTGTAATTGGCGAGAAATTTCCAACTCAGCGCTCATGCGGAGATTTTCATCTTTGAGTTGCTTATTGAGTTCTGTAATTTCCAGATTAGCTTGGCCTAACTGGGTGGTACGCTCTTCAACTTTGTCTTCCAGTGTCCGATACAATAATGCATTTTCTAGCGAAATGACGGCTTGAGAAGACAGAACTTTTAGGATATCCAGACGATTCTGTGTAAAGGCATTTTCTGTCAGATTGTTTTCTAAATACAACAGGCCCATCAGTTGCCCTTTGTTGAGAAGCGGCGCACATAAAGCCGATTGAGTCTGATTGTCAACAAAATAGGCATCTTGGGTAAACTGGCCTTGATGGGTAGCATCGTGTAATACCATGCTTTCTTTAGCGTTGATAACATAGTTGATGAGGGTGGTTGGAACAACTGACTGATTGACAGGAAGAGATTGCAGTATCCTCACCTGCTCGTTATTTTTTATCGCGCCTTCTGCCTCAATCACCCACTGTCCAGCCTGTTTGAGAATCAGAACGCCTCGTTGTGCCCCAGCATTTTCAATAATCACCTTCATCAATTGCTTGAATAACTTGGGCAATTCAATTTCACCCGCAATGGCTTGTGATGCCTTGAGTACACTGGCAAAATCTAATAATACATTTGACGATGTGCCCATCATCGTGGAGAACTGGCTTGTCATCACTGCTGAAGTTTCGTTTGGCAATTGAGTCATTTGAGAAAGGGTACTCAACAATTTGGGATAGTTTTCTTCTAAATCCTTGACTTTGGCAGTTGCCCCCCACAAACCATAAGCATAGTGCGCACTTTTCAGATAGAGACGGGCAAAATCTTCTTTTGGCTGGGCTAACCAAAATTTAGCCGCTAATTCATTGGCCAGTGCTTCATTACAGCGGTAGCCTTGTTCCCTAGCCGAGGCGATGGCTTGATCATAATAGTGCATCGCCGACATCGGGCGGTCTTCGATTCTGGCTTTTTCTGCCTGTAAAATCAGATAGGCATGTTCAAAGTTGATAGGACACTGCTCAAACAACAACTTATTTTCAGCAATGCACT
This sequence comes from Candidatus Parabeggiatoa communis, assembly GCA_035871815.2. Classification (GTDB taxonomy): domain Bacteria; phylum Pseudomonadota; class Gammaproteobacteria; order Beggiatoales; family Beggiatoaceae; genus Parabeggiatoa; species Parabeggiatoa communis. The sequence goes on along the minus strand of JAYQWI020000828.1, from coordinate 5,164 downwards.
CATCCAGAATGGCCATATAACTGGGTTTATCGGCTTCTGCTGCAGTGGGATACAGCGCGGCAATCGTGACACCAGCATACAAGAAGTAATCACTTCTTAAACTTAAATCTAATCCACCAAAAGCGGCAATCCAAGTGGCACGCTCATGTACCAAGGGTAAAGCCTGTTCATAGCAATTAAAAAGGGTGAGTGATTGCAATTTATATCGTTTATAAAGGGCAAATAACACTGGTGCCGTTTTTTCAAAGGCATTGATAAAAGCTTCCTCTGTAAAACCGCTGTCATTAAAAGTGCTTTGACTCAAGGTAGCACCTTGCAAGTTTTTAATGAAACCCGCATACATTTGGGCAACAAGCAGCATCGGCCTATTGTTGGCTTTTTGACAATAGGCAATGGCTTCTTGTGTCGCTTTTAGACCTGCCTCTACACTAACAGGAAGAAGATAGCGTGGAAGTTCAATCATGGCATAGCCCGCGAATAGAAAATCACCGCCTTCAAGTGCGATACGGTAAGTTTCTCTAAAATCCTCTACACTGATATTGATATGCTCTCTCAACAGATGAAAAAAAGCGTACATGTTAACAATTTTAGCCTTGACACTAAAGTTAATCAGCTTGTCCTGATTCAGTTGTAAGGCCAAGGCAGAAAATTTGTAAGCACGGGTGTAGTCTTTAAAACCACCACTCAGTATAACCGCAAAAAAAGTATATCCCACGGGAGTAAATGGTGACAGGCCGTGCTGAATAGACATATTCACCATTTTAGTCGTATAAAAAGCAAGCCATTCTGGAAGTCCGATAACAATGGAATCTATAGCGATAGCTATAATGCGTGAACAAACTTTCATGGTTTCATCTTGCATAAGAGGCAAATGATACAACGCCTCAATCTGATGATTTTTCATATTCTCTTGATAAAGAGCAAGTTCCTCAGCCGTGGCCTGTTGTTGTGCCTCTGTTTGCTCTAAGGTAGGCACCTTCAGGCCTAACATATTCAGGGCATTGATCATAGTCGCAACCGCGTCATGATATTTGCCTTGCCCCGCCAATTGGGCGATTTTGATCACATAAATCTCGGCCTGATCAAATTTGGATTGTGCTTTTTCTAAAGCCAGGGCGAGAAATTGATTAGAATCCTCGAAGTTGCCGGACAGAAATGCACACTCACCTTGTTCTTGATGTAATTCAAAGGCAATCGCATAATGCTCTTCCCAGGCGAACTCGCCTAATAACGGCAGTCCTAATACCAAGTAATTGATAGCGGTTTGATAAGCCGTGCCGGCTTTCGCCTTTTTGCCGGCTTGCAAATTTAAACCCGCTAAGCGAACCTTTTCCGTTTCATCCGTGATCAGTGTCAGGCCGCCATTCAACTGGTTGACAATATCAAAAATCCGTTCTGCCAAGTCTTCAGCTTGCGTGTTGTTTAACAACAACCGCCCAATCTCCAAGTGAAGAGCCATTCTATCCGCATCAGGTATTAAGGCATAAGCGGCCTGTTGAATACGATCATGCTGGAATTGAAAATGGGATTGAGCGGCTTGTGAAGTGGCCTCAGTCTCTACTAATTTGTAATGCTCATCTAAAGGTAGGATTAAACCCTCGACAACCGCTTGCCACAACGCTTCCAGGGTTGACTTGGCGCTGTGCTTGTGGATAACCGATAAAATCTGTAAATCAAACTGACTCCCCACACAGGCGGCTAATTTTAAGACGGTTTGAGTTTGGGGCGGGAATTTTTGAATCTTGCCCACCATTAACTCAACCACATTGTTGCTCATCCCTTTCAGACGGATTTTGTCTAAATCCCAGTACCACGTTTGTGAATCAAAATCAAAGCCTAATAAGTCTTCCTCATACAAGGCCTTTAAAAATTCCGTTGTAAAAAACGCATTGCCTAAGGTTTTGTCATAAACCAACGTCGTTAAAGAGTCTACCGATGCACTGTGCAAAGCATCGGCAATTAATGCATTGACCTCCTGATAAGACAGATTATCAAGCTTCAAGGTATTGATAACGGCTTGTTGTTTTTGGAGTGCTTCCAAAGTCATTGCAAAAGGGTGCGAGGCATCCACCTCATTATCCCGATAGGCCCCAATGAGTAAGAAATAGTGCAAATCCGGATCGGTCAGCAAAATTTTCAACACATTCAACGAAGCCGAATCCGCCCATTGCCAATCATCTATAAACATCACCAGGGGATGTTCTTTTTGGCTAATCGCCTTGACAAAGTTTTGAAACACTAACATAAAACGATTTTGGGCCTCTGTCGGGCCCACTGGTGGAACGGCCTCTTGAGCGCCAATGACTAATGCCAAAGCCGGAATCATATCGATCAGCACTTGTCCATTGTTACCCACGGCCGTGAGAATGTGTTCTCGCCATTGCGCTAATTGATCGCGATTTTCGCTTAACAGATAATGGCAAAATTCATTAAAAGCTTGACTCAAAGCCGAATAAGGGCTCGTGTTCTGATATTGATCGAACTTACCAGACGCAAAATAACCGTGCCTTTTCGTCATGGGTTTATGGACTTCACGCACCAAAGCCGATTTACCCACGCCAGAATACCCCGCCACTAACATCATCTCACTTCTCCCCTCATCAAAATTGGGGGAGGCTTGCGGATTGGCCACACGCTCAAAGGCCTGCAACAAGGTTGCGATGGCGTCGTCACGACCATAAAGTTTTTGGGGTATTTGAAATCGGCCCGAAAAATCGTTTTTTCCCAGTTCAAATGGCCTATCATTCAGTGTTTCAGAAGCTTGGAGCTTGTCTTGACAGTTTTCTAAATCCCTCTTCAAACCCAAAGCCGACTGATAACGATCTTCGACATTTTTGGCCATTAATTTCATCACGATATCAGAAATAATAACCGGCACATTGGGATTGTTCTCATGGATAGGCGTAGGCGGTTTAGCAATATGGCAATGAACTAATTCCAATGGATCTTCGCTGTCAAACGGCACACAACCCGTTAACAACTCATAAAAAGTCACCCCCAAAGAATAAAAATCTGTGCGATAATCCAAAACACGATTCATGCGCCCTGTTTGTTCTGGCGACATATAGGAGAGTGTGCCTTCCAACACATCGGGATTTTTCAGCGTCGGGTTTTCCCGTGATAGCCGAGTAGAAATACCAAAATCTATTATTTTTAACAGCTTTTTCTCAGGATTCCACACAATATTGCTGGGATTAATATCCTTGTGAATCAGATGGGCCGCGTGAATGTCGCCTAAAATGTCAGCGATTTTGATAGCCAAGGGCAAAAATGCTGAAATATCCGCTGCTTGGAATGGTCGCTTTTCGATTGTCGCTGCTTGTGGATCAGTTAATGCCAAATCCCAAATCCCAAATCCCAAATCGGTCACCCATTGTTTCAGGGATTCCCCCCCAAAATCTTCTAAAATTAAAACTTGGAGAGTGTCGGATTTCTCCAAGCCATAAATTTTGCCTACCCCAGCTAGATTCAGACTGCGGGTAATGTCATATTCTTGCCGATAGCGAATCAATTCGAGTAACGAGGGATAATCTGTTTTTAAGGCCTTCAAGATAACGGGTTGATTATCCTCAGATCGAAGGCCACGATAGACCCGTGAACTCGCACTTTCGTAAATCTGTTTTATGATTTGATAATTAGGAATTGTTATCATCATGATATTTTCCTTTTAAGGCCGTCCAGCAACGAGGCTGATGTATTGGATAGAACGCGGTTTAAATTCATTGTCATTATGGCCGCGGTTTTCTTATGAATAGTACAACGAAGTAAGCAAAGCTAATGACGAGGATAACCGAATTAACAATTAATTAACGAGTACCCACTCAGCCAATTTTTATTCAATTTCACATTGGCCTCTTGACTTTGATAACACAATAGAATATAAAGTCTTCAAATGTGCTACACCAATTATACAATCTATATCCGTTTTTGTAGGGTGGGCTGTGTTATTTTGTTGCTCACCGAACTTGATTGATAAGTAATAGATGAACACTGAACACTTATAACGGGTACACTGAGCGAATGTTTATTAGACATTATACCGATTAAATTTTTCCACGGAAAAACACGGAAAAACACGGAAATATTCCGGGCATTGAAGTGTCATTCCGTGGCTTTTAATCATCCCAATGTGGACTACCGGATTTTGGGGAGGGCCATTTTTAATGAGTTGTGAATTATGAATTGTTAATTGAAAATTGTCATTTATAAATTCAGTTATTTATAGTAACTGATTGTTTTTTAATGATAAATCAATAAGCCACCGATCACTTAAAAACCCTAAATAAAATAACGTATTGACACAAAATGACTCTTTCAAAAATACTCAAACCATACCTCATGCTTTGAAATACGTGCCTCCCCTTTCATCCGTTATAATCAGTATTTATTCAGGTATAAAAGGCTTATTTCACTAAAAATGTCAGAGGGTGAAACAAAATAAATCTGTATATTGCATGGCCCTTATACCCCTTATACAAAAAACGAAACGGACAAAATATACACACCTCTAGAAAATAAAAATACCTTTTATTATAACATCAATAAAATTGAAAATACCTTTTTCATCTGCAAACATCTATAGTATTTTGTTTATTAAAAAGGGTTTAAACAGTAGTTGAATTATCATATAGTATCGTATATTATCGGATACTATGCAGATGATAAAAATAGGAAAAGCAGCTAAGTTACTGGGAATATCTATTCAAACCTTGCACAAGTGGGAACAAACTGGAGAACGGGTTCCTGATCGTAAATTAAATGCAGGAACACGTTATTATGATGCTGATAAATTGTTAAATCTAAATAATGAAGATAATCCAACGATAGGATATGCTCGTGTCTCTAGTCATGATCAAAAAGAGGATCGGGTACGACAATCCGAATTGCTAGAAACCTTTTGTGTCGCTTCAGTCTGGCGGTTTAAGATTATTTCTGATTTGGGTTCTGGTATGAACTACAAGAAGAAAGGTTTAAACGAACTATTAGAATTGATTGCAGAAAAAGAAAATACGTCGAATCGTTTTAACACACAAAGATCGTTTGTTGCGCTTTGGTTCTGAATTATTTTTTGCCTTATGCGAAATACAAGGCATTGAAATCGTTATTATCAACAGAGAGCGTACAAAACTTAGATTTTATATGATTTCTAGGAGCGGTTGTACTA
>JAYQWI020000827.1:0-3601 GCA_035871815.2 Candidatus Parabeggiatoa communis | reverse complement strand
GCATAGCCTTGCTCATTGGCAACATCCCAGCCTAACGCGATGAAAAACGGATCGATAAATTCTCGGCGGGTTTGAGTTTCATTGTAGGTGCTTTGCTGATAAGACTCTATTTGGCGGCTAAAGCGTTCTACTAGAGCTGGTATGGTTTGAGAGTTTTTGGTATTCATTTAAAAAAAAGGGTAGAAATCCGATTTTAAAAAATCGGATTTCTTTGAAGTAATCCACTTATTACAAAAGACGATTCACGCTCCGAGATTTATCGTTAGTTTGACTGAATAACCTTGAGCAGGTACTGACTAAATTAATTTACGCCATAATAATTGAGAGACATAAGTTTTGCCGGTGTTGTTATAACCAACAAATACTTAAAATTTTTTGGTCAAATCAATTTGACCTTGTTTGATTGGGTAGGGATTCTTGAATAGGATTGATTCAAATCAATCCGGTGCGATTTTTTGGTATTATACCATTCAGACAGGCATAAAAAAAAGTCCCAAGTTGTTTGACTTGAGACTTTAATGTTATTTGGAGACGGGTTCGACTACTTCCTTCAATTGTCCAACCTTTAATTTAAAAATAACTTCAATCAAGGAGAATTGCCGTTATGATGTTTGGGGCCTGCAAAATAATTCGAGCCTGACCCCTTTTTCCCTATTACACCGAGTATGCTTTATTGGCTGTTTAAATAACTATTCACCGCTTCTGCTCGGCTGGTCGCATGAGATTTCAGCGTTTCTACCGCTGTGTAAAAATCATCGCTACTTTCCAAGAAAGAATAGCCAGACAACTCCGACGTTGCATAGGGTGCAATCAAAGCCGAATAAGTATCATAAGTCGCTTGGATGCTGCTGGTTTCAAAGGCACCCGCTATCACCTCAGACAGATAATTATCGTAACGCACCTTATACACCTCATCGGCATAGAGATTGGCAATTAACGGCCATTCGGCAGCATTCAGGTCCGAGAAGTCCAGCGCCAACGCGCCGCCCCTTTTTCCGTCTTGCAACGCTTCGTTATTGTCCCAAGGAATCCACGTCAACTTATTGTTGTCAGGATTGTTATAGAGATAATAGTTGTGAGGCATACGACCATAAGTATCCCAGTTTTGGATAATGCCGTTGACAGCCATATACTTCAGGAAACCATCAACATCAAACACCGCTTCGAGGTTCGCTCGCCAAGTCGCAGGATCGGTCGTTGCGCTGTCGTCGTGCAAGGCACTGAACAAAGCGATAATGTCAGACCAGTCGGCATCGTCTTCATTGGTCTTTTTCGTAAAGTCTTCCGTATTGAATGTGCCGGCGACAAAGTTAGCACTACCGTCTTCGGGTTTGTATAAATTGCCCTTGTCACTGGAGAACTGCGTATCTATCACCGTGCCGTCTACTTCTTCCACTAAGGTATACAAACCAAAATACTCAGGGCCGTTACCATGATCGATGTACAAGGTGTAAAACGCGGTATGAGAAACGGGTACGCCCGCATTTTTGAATACGTCAGCCGCGACTTTCTCACGCATTAAAGACTCGTCATCATAGTTATTTTTCAGGCTGAATTTTTTGAAGCCATAAAAACGCTGGTTTTTGATTTGTGGGTAATCATCTTCAAACTCGTCAAAATCCAGCTTAAACGACAGCTTGAGCGTGCCAGATTGCCAACTGCTTTGTAGGGAAGAGTTGCCTTTGAAGCGAATGCCGACGCGATACCATTGTTTGCCGTTGTAAAACACTTCAGCGGGTACAAAGATAGGATCTTCATCCGTATCAACCAGACCCTGCTGCCGATTCGGTCTTTGTCCGAATTCACCGTAAGTGGCGGTCATATCATCCAGCATACTTTGCCAGCGTTCTTCGGTCACGACAAAATCCAGACGCTTGACTTGGGTATCGTCAAACACCTCATCGAAGTTAGGGTCTACGTTTTTGCTGTGGGTATCATCAGTCCAGTCAGTGGCTTCAAAATCAGCATCCGCAACAGCATCAGCATCTACAACCGCACTTTCCACACTTAAGATATTCACATTAACATGATCATAAACGACCTGATCGAAATCAATTTTCGCATTCACATTGTTATCAAAACCAAAATAAACCGTATAGCTACCCGCTGACAATCCAGCAGTCGTTAGCACGTCTTGCTGACTCATGCTTGCCAGTGCGGTTTGTTTCATCGGTAAAATACCCACTTGCCAGCCGCTATTTTCCTGATAATAAAAAAAACCAGCCGGCGTATCCGCCAACAGCCACCAATCGGCATTGTCAGTTTGATCATTGCTATTCAATGCGACGCTAATGCTCAGATTGTCAGTAGAATTGATCGTGACCAGCTCATCGGATTGATTCACTTTAATATCTGGCACAGCATCGACCGCCCAACTATTCGCACAGCCGACTGACATAGCCAGTCCGAGTAAGAGTCGATTTTTCATTATTATGTTCATATTGATTACCTTCATTATTTAAGGAGAAATATGACCGTTTTTGCTTGGAGAAACGCAGTACAAGCAACCCCTATCAGGCTTTTGAATTACTCAGCACCGATGTTTCTGACTGCCCGCGCATAGTTATAAACTCGCTCGGCATCTTCACCCGCTGGTCCACCCTCGACTTTGGTGTCATAACGCACAGCACCCGCGCCGTGGCTATCATTGCCGGCGTTATCCACCGCATAGCCAAAGGCGACATACCAAGCCCAATAGCGTTTGGCGGCTTCTTCGGACACAGAGGAGAAATAGGCGGAAGTGCTAGTCCAGAAATAGGCATCTGCATCCGTGACTTGGAAGAAGTTGGCATCAATTGCAGGATAAACACCTGAGTAATCGACAATGCTTTGCAGCTCTTTGACATTGGGTAAACGCCAATCGCTGTAGCCGGCTTGTTCTAGGTTTTCCGCAGATGCCAAAGCGTTTTCCCAATCTTTGCCTTCGCCAGAGTCTGCTTGCATCCACATCAAACCCGTAGCGATATCCGAAACAGTGCCATCACCGTTATCGACAAATTCATTCACCGCATAGGCATCGCCTCGAACACAGCGCACAAATTTAGAGGCGACATTGCCACCTGTGGGGGCTTCTCCTGACGGGGGCGGAGGCAGTTCGCCATCTTGTGCTTGTGATGCATCATCAGGCGGTGGCGGTATGTCGCTGCTAGTGTCTGTACCAACAGGTGCGCCACTCGTAGGCGCGCCATCAGCAGGTGCTTCACCGCCATTCGCATTGCCACCAACGGGATAGGCTTTAATATGTCCCGTGCCATAATTCAGCCCAAAGGCAGAAGCCGCACTACCGTGAGTCGTGCCCACTTTGTAGTCATTGTTAGACCAAAATTGTAGATGTTTTCCGATTTCTTCATCGCCAAGACTAAAATTAAAATAGTCGGTGTCGATATAAGGCCAGCCTTGAGAGAAGTCTTCAATGGCAATCAGTTCTTTCAGCGATGGCGCACGCCAATCATCTTGACCGCCCAGTTCTAACGCCGCGCAATAGTCTTGTGCCGCTTGCCAAGCGTACTTTTCTGCGCTGGGGGTTTGCTGCCAAGTCAATTCGGTATTGTTATCGCGGACTGTGCCATCGCTATTATCCGTGAACAAAAAACCCGCGCTG
>JAYQWI020000826.1:0-3500 GCA_035871815.2 Candidatus Parabeggiatoa communis | reverse complement strand
TCCACATTGATTTCGTTCAAAATACCCAGTTTTTCTTTTTGTAAAGCTTCTGTGACTCGTTGGATGGCAGTCTCGAAGTTGTCATTGAGTTTTACGCTGAAACTATACATAAATAATATACTCTCCTAGAGTTTGTTTGAGAATCGGTTGGCCTTATAAATCAAGAGTCAATATCAAGAATATCAAAGCCTTGATAAATGATAATGGCTTATTGAAAGTTAATTCAATAGGGCTGATAACGGAGAAAACAACCCTCTCACAAAATCACGCCATTGCAGGATGTCCCCGTTTTTAATCAAAAGTCAGTATCCCTTGTTTGTTGAAATTAAGGCGGTATAAAAATAGGGCAATCGCTATGCTAATAGCGACTAACTAACTGATTAGCGAGACAATTTGTTCTGCTGGGCCGGCTGGGCTATATCCAGAAATGAAAAAAGTTCGTAGGTGGGCAAGCGGGCTACAATGATTCCAAAAACACCCAAAATCGTTTGATATCTGCTGGAATTCGCCTGTAGAAGAGCAAGCAACTGATCATGCGTTTCGTATTGGGCAACACCAAAATGTGTTTGTGCCTATTTTCAGTTTCACGGCAAAACCTCGATCCGGGGCGGATTATGCCCAGCCTACCTGACTGAAATTGATTGTCATAGTCTTTATTACCCTTTAACTTGTATTTTTACCGCCTAACGTTTGCCACCACAGCTACTTTAGTCCACATTCTTAAACCATTGATGGCCAAAATCAGCAAAATGACGTATAGGATAGAAATGAATTTTACATCTTTGACAAAATACAACCCTATCCCAATAATATCCACAATAATCCAATAAATCCAACTTTCAGTCTTTTTCTGAATCATTAGCCACATTGCTACAAAACTCATTATTGTTGTCAGCGCATCAAGATAGGGAAATGAAGCCGCATTAGGGAAAATTACGGGAAATAAAATGTGGATGCGACTCATAAAAAAGCCAGTAAGCATTGAAACAATAGCCGTTAGAGCAATCCACAGAAAAATGACGCGCTGATTACTGTAATATACATCGATTATCTGACCATCGTCTTTTGGAGACTTATTCCACATCCACCAACCATAAATACTTGCTCCGAGATAATAAACCTGCTCCAATGTGTCAGAGTAAAGCCGAATTTGATAGAACAAAGCCATATACAGTAATACACTGATAATACTGACAGGCCATGTCAACATGCGCCGCTTAGAAATGAGCCAAACAGACCATAAATAAAGAACGGAACCTATAAATTCAACATAACTCATAGGGTATCCAATAATCGTGAAGGCAATATTGTCAACGCTTAATAAATTTGGCATTATAGTTCCATTATCCTTCCATAAAAATTTATGGCAAGGGTTTGTATTTTTGAAATTTGCTCAAAATAGTTTTGACTTTTGTAACTCTAGTTTCGAGGTTGCCACTCAACACAATGAAAGGGATTTTTCGAGCAAGTAACTCTCCAATAATCTGTTTCTGAAAAATTTGTCGATTGACTTCTCCTGAGCGATCCCAAGTATCATCATATAGAATGTCGGTGTCGCAAAGAAAAACCAAGTCGTAGCGTGATGCGGCTAAGTTTGCCAATTCAATAAGTTTTGGGACAACGGTTTGATGGTAATACTGTGAAAACATGAAAGTTGTTAAAGCATTTGTATCTGTAAATAGATATAGATTTGCCTGATAAAGAAGGCTTTCCTCGCGTTCCAAATGCCCTTCTGCAATTTCAACCAATTGTTCCAGCGACAATCTACGGTCAACTTGATTCTTTTCCCAATATTCCCGCCCATATTCAGGCATCCAAACCGTGCTATATTCTTGTGCCATTCTTTTGGTAAGGGTTGTCTTTCCTGTAGACGGTGCCCCTAAAAAAACAACATTTGTAATTAAGTCCCTGTAAACAAGTGGCTGTATATATTCTCGACACACAAACGGGTTTTCTCTCATTTTCATTCCAGAGATAGGAACGATTTGACGGGAAGGATTTACAAGCCGATTAATTGCGCCAAGTGCAACACTTATATGTTCACCGTAAAATTCGCTGGAATAAAAATGGGTTATGCCGAAAATATTTAATTTGTTAATAATGTAATTTTCATGTTTACGTTTTATTTCTGGCGTATCTCCAACTTCTGTCGGGCCATCCCATGCCTCAATGACCTTTACTTGTGGATACCACTTTTTTAACCAATTAGAGCGAATATTCAAAGGAATGAGCGTTGTTTCGGGTGCGTCATAAATGATGACAGTCACCTCGTCCATTTCAGCAAGTGCTGTCTCAATAACTAATTGATGTCCTTTATGTAAAGGTGAGAATTTTCCAAGAGTAAGTCCGTGCGTTTTCATTATGTATTATGGTCATCATATGAGAAGCCGCCTATTTACGGTTATATCGTTATCCAGATAAATTTCGTTCCAAACCTTCAAGGTTTTTAAAACATCAGAAAGTTTTAATACCGGAAAAACTTTTTTGGACAACTATACGTCCTAACAGCGAGTTCTATATTCTTCAAAAATAGGATGGCTTCACTCTACTTACCCTTTCCTTTATCAATGCTTAATTCGTTTATCCTCGTCATCCGTTGTACTTTCAAACGCCGGCATAGCCCACTTGCCAAGCACTTTGGCTATTTCTTCACGATCTTCTATATTGAGGGCTTGGCAGCATTGGTACCAAACGTCAAATATGTCTCCCCTTGTTTCTCTTTTGAACAGCAATTTATCTATTACTCTGTTGGTAAAAGAATAATAATCTATTTGTAGAGTTCTACTTGATGATAATATCTGAGATAATACATAAATATCAACTACAAATGCTCTCCATAGAGTTTTAAAAAAAATGTTGTTAGTTTTTAAGTTTCTAAAAATCAAAAGCTCAAATATATTCTTTGCCAATATATTTTTTTCATCTAAACATGGTGCAGATTTACAGATAGCACTTTTTAACAGTTCCGCCATAAATGATACTGACTCTGGATATTGTAATATATCACCTATCAAACTATTAAATGCTTTTAAGATAGACTCAGTAATCTCCACCTCTTTTTCAGGCAAATGATCCTTAGTAAGTCTGTTATGAACAAGACTCGCAAACAAATATTCCATAAACGATTTATGGGCAAACTTAAACGCGCCCGACTTACTTAAATCAGACACCAATAACCCACACGAACGCACATCCGTTTTCACATATTCAAACGCTTTTTCTTCATCATCTTTTGGCAAACGTTGACGGAGTGAATTTGATTTTTCCCCTGATAGGAAATCAACCGCAGAAGCAGAATTTTGAATCACTTTCAACAACAAACGCACTGCTTCATCAAATCTCTATGATCGTCGACTTTGGCCGTTTGACGCGCTAAACTCTGTTTGATAAACATGCCCATCACCAAAGCTGAATTCATCCGCCCTTTGTATTGAGATAATTTTTTATCTTTCCAAAGGGTACTGACGAGATATAATAATGATGGACGCGACACGATTTCC
>JAYQWI020000825.1:0-12284 GCA_035871815.2 Candidatus Parabeggiatoa communis | reverse complement strand
GGCAAGACAAAGGGCCGAACAACGCGCACAACGATTAGCCGACAAAATGCGGGCATTAGGAATTGAACCATAACTATACTTAGCATCGTCATAAAGACGCTAAAAATGCTTTTTTTCAAAAGAAAACGACATTTTTATCTTTCTTGCGTTTCTTGCGTCTCTTGCGTCTTTTCCGTCTTTTGCGTTAAAAAAATGCTCTTCAAATTGTAGAAACGCACGGCAGTGCGTCTCTACGAAGGATTTGTGAGTATTTTTAACAGTTCGGCTGGAATCAGTTGAGGGCGCTTATCCACACTGTTGACCAGTGCAATTTTAACGGTTGCTGTACACAGAATCTCTGCATCGCGCAACACTTGTTGCGTGATTGTCATACTGGCTTTTCCGAGTTTGCTCAGGTTGACGGTGATGTGGACTATGTCATCAAGGAAGGCGGGTTTTAAGTAGTCTAGGGTGAGTTGTCGTATGACAAAGATGAGATTGTATTGTTGTTTGAGTTGCGTGAGTTCAATGCCGTGCTGTCGTAACCATTCAACACGGCTACGTTCCAGAAATTTGACGTAATTGGCATGATGAACTATGCCGCCGGCATCGGTGTCTTCGTAGTAAACGCGAATTGGCCAGATAAAGTCATTCATTCTCAAATAAATCCTTTGAATTTTTTGGCGTTAAACCAAAATGTTGCCAAGCTAATCGGGTGACGACGCGCCCTCTTGCGGTACGTTTGAGAAAGCCTTGTTGTAGTAAAAAGGGTTCGATCACGTCTTCTATTGTACCCCGTTCTTCACTGATCACGGCGGCTAAATTTTCGATACCGACGGGCCCGCCTTCAAATTTTTCCATGATGGCTAACAGTAATTTCCTATCCATTAAGTCTAAACCGTAAGTATCGACATTGAGCAAGTTTAAGGCTTGTTGTGCGATGGTTTGGTTAATCTGTCCGTCTGCACGGACTTGGGCATAATCACGTACTCGTCGCAGTAAACGGTTGGCAATACGCGGTGTGCCTCGGGAACGATTGGCTAATTCCATCGCGCCTTCGGTATCAATGGGGACGTTTAAAATGTCGGCTGAACGGGTAATGATATTGGCTAAATCTTGACTATTATAAAACTCTAAGCGTTGCGTAATCCCAAAACGATCACGCAGGGGGGAGGTGAGCAAACCGGCACGAGTGGTTGCGCCGACTAGGGTAAAGGGTTGTAAATCGAGTTTAATGGAACGGGCTGCGGGGCCTTCACCTATCATGATGTCTAGTTGAAAATCTTCCATCGCGGGGTAGAGAATTTCTTCGACAACGGGGCTTAAGCGGTGGATTTCATCAATAAATAAAACATCACGGGCTTCTAAATTGGTTAATAAGGCGGCTAAATCGCCTGCGCGTTCTAAAACGGGGCCGGAGGTTTGTCGAAGATTGGCTTCCATTTCGTTAGCGATAATGTGTGCCAGGGTTGTTTTTCCAAGGCCGGGCGGCCCAAAAATTAAGACATGATCAAGTGCTTCGCCTCGTGATTTGGCGGCGGGAATAAAAATCTCCATTTGTTCACGGGTGCGCGGTTGACCGGCATAATCGGCTAAACGACGTGGACGCAATGCTTTGTCAATCACACGTTCTTCTGTATTGCCAGCGGCGCTAATTAAACGGTCGGTTTCGATTGTCATATATAACTACAAGGATTGTTTATAATAAAGGATAGATATCGGGCATTTGATGAGATCATCAGTTTCAACCTCATTCATTTCTTGATGAAACTCAATGAGTTCAATCTTGACATAATCTAATTCTTTATTATAAACAATCCTTGTCGTTATAGATTTTAAATCTCAACAAAATGCCCCGCTATCGCAGCGGCAGCAGCCATCGCGGGACTGACTAAATGTGTGCGGCCACCTTGCCCTTGCCGCCCTTCAAAATTGCGGTTAGAGGTGGAGGCACACCGTTCTCCGGGTTCTAAACGATCCGCATTCATGGCTAAACACATTGAGCAGCCTGGGTTACGCCATTCAAAACCGGCTTCGGTGAAGATTTGATCGAGGCCTTCTTGTTCGGCTTGTGTTTTAATGAGGCCTGAACCGGGAACAACTAAGGCTAGTTTGATATTGGAAGCGATTTTTTGGCCTTTAACGGTGGAAGCGGCGGCGCGTAAATCTTCAATCCGCGAGTTGGTACAGGAGCCGATAAAAATTTTATCTAAACTGATATCGGTGATGGGCGTACCGGCCTTTAAATCCATATAACTTAATGCGCGGCGCATACTTTCCGCTTTAACCCCATCTTCTACGTCGGCCGGATTGGGCACGACGCTGTCAATTGAGGCGACCATTTCTGGTGAAGTGCCCCAAGTCATTTGGGGTTTAAGGGTAGTCGCGTCTATATTCACAATGTGATCAAAGTGAGCATCCGGATCACTGTGTAAATCACGCCAATCCGCTTTGGCTTGCTGCCATAATTCACCTTGCGGCGCGTAAGGCCTACCACGCATATATTCAATGGTTTTATCATCAACCGCAATCATCCCTGCCCGTGCGCCGGCTTCAATTGCCATATTGCACACTGTCATACGGCCTTCCACTGATAACGCTTGAATGGCACTGCCAGCAAATTCAATCGCATAGCCTGTGCCACCGGCCGTTCCTATTTGTCCTATAATATATAAGATGATATCTTTGGCCGTGATGCTGGGGCCCACGATGCCATTAATATTAATGAGCATATTTTGGGACTTTTTTTGCACTAAACATTGCGTGGCTAAAACATGCTCAACTTCGGAGGTGCCAATGCCAAAGGCTAATGCACCTAAAGCGCCATGTGTTGAGGTATGCGAATCGCCGCAAACGATAGTCATGCCTGGCAAGGTTGCGCCTTGTTCAGGCCCCATAACATGCACAATGCCTTGGCGAGGATCATTCATGGTAAATTCCGTGATACCATACGCTTGACAATTTTTATCCAAGGTTTCAATTTGCAAGCGCGATGTGAGATCAGTAATCGTCGACACGCCACCCTCACGGGCCGTGGTGGGCACATTATGATCGGGTACGGCAAGATTCGCAGAAATGCGCCTGGGTTTGCGATTGGCTAAACGCAATCCTTCAAAGGCTTGGGGTGATGTCACTTCGTGAATCAAATGCCGATCAATATAAAGCAACGTTGCACCGTTATCATCAACGCGCACAGTATGGGCATCCCATAATTTGTCATATAATGTTTTTGTAGACATGATGTTTTTTATAATTGTCAAATTTGATAGGTAGGGGGCAATCTTTTGTGGTTGCCCTCTGGTTGATTGTTAATGAAAAAATCGCTTAGAAATGAAAAATCCATTATTACTTAAGAGTTTATACCGATTTAATACCATTTATTAGATTTACAAAAAAGGCTTCATCGTAAAAATCATAAAATCAAGCACTTAACAAATTGGTATAATCGTCTATATTTATTTTGAATTCCTAAACGACTAAACTCTTAAATTCTGAACTCCTGAACTTCTGAATTCCTTTTTCAATAGTAAAGGATAAAAATATGGGTAAACTACTTTCAAATCTTGAACTGGCTAAATTGTTTAAAATTCCCACATCTTACATTGATGAATTGTTGTACGCTGCTCATCTCATGGAGCGTGAATTTGATCACTATGGCTTTTGTCATCACTCTTTAACGGTATTAGGCCATAAGTTTGGACAATATCATGGTACAGAAGCTTATGATGTTGGGGAGTTGTTGGGCGATGGTGATCTTTCTGGTCAACACGTTGAATTTGATATTATTATTTGGTATAAACGTGTGATCCCGTATCTTAAAAGCTTGATAGAAAAAGAATTGTTGGATTATAACTGTTTAGACGAATATTACCAATATATAGGTGATCAACAATATCCGTCGGGTAGAACATTAAAAGCCATGTTAGAAATGCAACGCCCGGCGACGATGTCATTTCATGAAATGATGGCGAGATTAAAATACAACCACCATTATAAGGGTTCTGATGACGGCCTACCATTTTAATTTGATTGAGGAAGATTGATTATGCCACCCGATCCATTAGATACACCCTCCACTTCTCACCACTTTTCTCTCTTAGCACGAACACATCACCTCACCCCTTCAGCCCTTGAATATGCTCTGCGGCGAATGGCTACCATTCCTGATCGTCACGCTTGGCGGTGCTTTATTGATAGTGTGTTGTTATTATTGGGTACAGCCTTGACACTCGCGGGAATCATTTTTTTCTTCGCTTATAACTGGGCCGATATGACTCATTTTACGAAATTTGGCGTACTTCAAGCCGGTGTATTTAGTCTCGCTTTGTTCGCTTCATTGCGAGGACTTGAACAATTATCGGGTCAATCCGCTTTACTGGCGGCCGCGGTTTTGCTTGGCGCACTCTTAGCCGTTTATGGTCAAGTTTACCAGACGGGGGCCGACGTTTTTAGTTTATTTCTCACTTGGGCCATTTTGATTACCCCGTGGGTATTGCTCGGCGCTTTTGCGCCTTTGTGGTTATTGTTATTGGTATTGCTCAATTTCAGCCTGATTTTATACTGGGAACAAATTATTAATCCGCCAGGTTCTGATCCACATACCGACTTGTTTTTATTACTGTTTTTGTTAAATGGTGTCGCCTTGATCGCTTGGGAATCTGCTTACAGGCAAGGTGTCGCTTGGCTACAAAGTCACTGGTTAGGCATAGTGCTTTTCACAACAACTTTGACTTTTCTGATGATACCGACACTGATTACCATTATTGATTTTGCACATTGGCAAACCCATCCCTTGTTTGCGGTAGCCGTGGTATTGTATGTGGCTATGACGGCCTTCAGTTTATGGTATTACCGTTCTCAACAAAGACATGACTTATTGCTATTAGCGATAAGCCTTTTTGGCGTACTCATCGTTGTCAGCACCTTAGTTGCTAGATTACTACCACTGGGGAGAGAGGAAATCAGTTGGTTGGTATTAGCCCTTGTGGTTATAGGACAAGTCTATTTAGCGACAAAATGGTTGCTATTAGTCAATCAAAAATGGCAGGAGGCATAGCATGACAGAACAACTCACCATACGGAATATGCTTGACGAACTGATTACAGAAAATCTGTTGCAACCTGATCAAAAAGCACCGATTGCCTACACGTTAAGCACCACTTCCCAAGAAAGCATCACACCTTGGTTTGTGAACGCCTTAATAGCAATAGGCGCCTGGCTATCTGTCATCCCCTTTCTGGTTTTTATCGCGCTGTTGGAAATCATCCATACCCCGGTTTCGGCCATTTTATTGGGGATAGTATTAATTATCGGCACCATTTTCTTGCATCAGGTTAACCAAAAGGGTTTGTTTCTCAATCAATTAGCCTTAGTCTTAAATTTAACCGGTCAAGTCTTGTTTATTTTGGGCATTGCAGGTGAAAAACATGATGTCGCCACGACAGCATTAGCCACCTGGTTTCTGGAAATTATACTCATTGGTGTTTATCAGAATAACATTCTGCGCTTTCTATCCGTTTTAATCGCCACAATAGCCGCCTTAGTGCTACTCTATGATTTTGAAATACACCAAGGTATTCATCTTCTGATTGTTTTGCTGGCAAGCGGTGCCGTTTGGTATTGGATAGCTGAACCTCAGCACTTGACAGACAAAATGATGGCCACCTTGTATCAGCCTTTAGGATACGGTTTTGTCATTGCTTTACAAACCGTTCTGATTTTCTCCATCCTACCTGATTTTAATGCCATTCCCCCGCTAACCTGGTGGTTTTCAACAATCGGCTTAACGATGGTTTTACTCGCACTTGAATATTATTTACTGCGTAACAACGGTATTTCGATTACCGCTTTAAAAAGTTATGCCATTTTCGTCTGCACAATCTTGATTGGTTTATTACTGCATCAAAGCCCAGGCATCATAGCGGCGATTA
This sequence comes from Candidatus Parabeggiatoa communis, assembly GCA_035871815.2. Classification (GTDB taxonomy): domain Bacteria; phylum Pseudomonadota; class Gammaproteobacteria; order Beggiatoales; family Beggiatoaceae; genus Parabeggiatoa; species Parabeggiatoa communis. The sequence goes on along the minus strand of JAYQWI020000825.1, from coordinate 6,374 downwards.
TTGTGCTATTATTAGGTTATCAGCGAGGCAACCGTGTCTTGATGGGATTGGCTATTGTTTTCCTCAGCGTCTTTTTTATCGCTTACTACTACCACCTGAATATCACCTTATTAATGAAATCAATCACATTAATGAGCGCAGGGGTAGCCTTGCTGGTTTTGCGTTTTGTGTTTAAACGGATATTTCCCTTGTCAGAAAGAGGAGAGTGATCATGCGTAGTCTATTCGTCTTCATTATAGCAGTCGTCGTACTCGCTGGCGTTAATTATGAAATTTACCATAAAGAACAACTGCTTACAGAAGGTACGACAATCTTATTAGAACTCGCACCAGTTGATCCGCGCTCCCTGATACAAGGGGATTATATGGTACTGCGTTATAAGATTGCCCGTTTACAGGCCTTATATGAGGCCAAAAAAGACGGTTATTTAGTCATAGAACGAAATGAACAAGACATTGCTCACTTCAAACGGATTTATGACGAAAATACGCCACTTGAAGCGGGTACGCTTCTGCTACGCTTTCGCAAACGAGGCAGCGAAATTCGACTCGGTGCAGAATCCTTTTTCTTTCAAGAAGGCCATGCAAAATACTATGAAAATGCGCGTTATGGCGAACTCAAAGTCACCTCATCAGGAGAAAGTGTTTTAGTTGGACTACGCGATGCCGAACTGAAGGCCTTAGGGCCGCCCATTTGATAATAGATTGCTGATCAACCACGTTGCCCACCCAACTACATTTGATAACTGATAACTGATAACTGATAACTGATAACTGAAAATCTGATAACTGAAAATGATGCAAAACTCATTCAATAAACACCAAGGTTTTACGCTCCTAGAAATGCTAGTTGTTTTAGTGATTATCGGCCTACTTGCTGGACTGGTAGGCCCTAGACTTTTAAAGAATGTTGATAAAGCCAATGTCAAAACGGCTCAAACTCAAATCAAAATGCTCAGAGGGGGTATAGGTACCCTTTATTTGGACATTGCCCGTTATCCGACTAATGAAGAAGGCTTCGCACTGCTTAACACACCACCCAGTGATGAACAAACTAAACCCTTTTGGAAAGGCCCTTACTTGGACGGCGATGTGCCCTTAGATCCCTGGAATCGCCCCTACCAATACAGTGTGCCCGGCAGTAAAAGCCAGCCTTTTGCGCTGTATTCATTTGGGGCAGATGGACAACCCGGTGGTATCGAATATAACGCCGATATTGGTTTGTTACCGCCAAGGGATTAAGTATTGAGCTTGTTAGTCTACGTTCCAACTTTCGTTTGCTGGTAATAAACGCGCTTTGACGCTAAAGATGCGCTGTGTCACGATAAATATTGATTGCGTCTTTGCGTCTTTGCGCCTCTTGCGTCTTTTGCGTTAAGAAAGCTTTAAATAGCGATTATGCCATTAGCATTGAATCAACTCATTATTCCATCAGGGCATAGCGTCAATCATGACAATCAGCATCATCTGTGTTCTATCATCTAAAACGAAATGAATAAGGAATCTATCATAATGACACCTGTCAATACGGAAGAAGTCCAAGATACGTCAAAAAAAATGCAATACTTCTGGGTAGTCGTCTTACTGCTTATCAGTTTCTCCGCACTCCTCAAATTACCCACTTTCAATCTACCTCATAACGAAGGCGATGAAGTACGCTTTTGGTATTTAACGAAAAACTGGATTGAAACGGGCCATTACACGCTACAAGGCTCTCCTCTCCTTAAAGTGCCCGCTTATTTAGGTACTAACCGTAAAATGCCTGTTCATCCCCCCCTGTTTCCAACACTACTTCGCCCCTTTGCTCAGCATAATGCACTCAATAAAGCCGTTATGGCATCATGGATAGGCCATTTTTTAGCCATTTTAGCGGTCGCTTTAATGGGGCGATATTTATTTCTCTATTACGGTTTAACCTTATCCGCCCTCTCTCCCCTATTTTGGTTACCCTTGCTAGGGATCGCAACCGATCCCATCATGACTTGGATATCGGGCATACTTTGGATTGATAACTTACACGCCGGTTTAGCCGCGCTATCTATCGCCTTAGCCATGATGGCTAATCAAGCTTCTCGCCCCAAATTGATGTATTTTTTTTCCGGTGTCATTCTGGGATTGGCCTTGCTCTCAAAAGTCACGCCAGCCATGATCATACCGCTTCTCTTTTATATTATTGTCGTCGGTGAAACCGACAATAAAAAGCGTATTCAAGCCCTCTTATTAGGTGCTATACCTGCACTACTTTTAGCCTCACTGTGGTATGTTCCCCTTTATTTCACCATGGGCGAATTGATTTTTCCCAAAACGCCCGTTGAAATTCAGGCAATGTTAGATAACCTGTCTCCTCAAGCATTACAGGCTTTTGAACAAGCATCATATTGCGGTTTTTGTCAAATGGCTATCAACAGCCCTTGGTATTATCAATGGCCAAAATTATCACTGATTTCACCTCTATTTCTGGTCGGAATAAGCTTCTCTTTCTTATTTTATATCCTGTATATCAGAACACTGGAAGTCGTTAAAAGAGGCCATTTTTTAATTCCCCTGTTTTGGTGTCTGGGTGTCTTGTCCATTCTCACCTATTTACAGCTTATGATTATGCGTAGAACGACTCTACTGATTGCCAGTCTCTACGTCATGTTCTACATGCTGATAGTCTTCTCTGAAAAATACCAACCGCTGAAAAAATACCAACCCTTATTACTCCTACTGGGTGCCGTAAGCATTGTTTACTCCGCCATCGGTGGCGGATATTACCTCTTTAAAGGAAACTATGCCGAAATCTTCAGTATGCCAGAACTAGCAGGATTCATTAAATTATGGGGTGCTGAACAATGAATCCTATTCAAAAAATCATTGCCTTAATTGTACCCGTTCTCAATGAGGGAGAAGGATTAGCGGTTTTTTATCAAGAAGTCAAAAAAGTGTTATCCACACTCCCTGACTATCAATGGCAAATCATCTTTGTTGACGATGGCAGTGAAGATAATTCGTGGCAAGTGATCAGTGAATTAAGCGAACAACATCAAGACGTTAAAGGATTATTATTGTCACGTAATTTTGGAAAAGAAATAGCCCTAACGGCCGGCGTTCAAGCAGTCGGTGAGGAAGTGGATGCCGTCATTTTTATAGATGCCGACTTACAACATCCCCCCGAATTGATTCCCCAATTACTGGCGGAATGGCAAAAAGGCTTTGAAATTGTCTCTGGCATTCGCAAAGACGTTGCCGATTATTCCATCTTTAAACGCATGGGTTCCAAATTGTTTTACAGATTAATGGCCTGGTTTTCAGAGATAGAGGTTATCCCCAATAATACAGATTATCGTCTCTTAGATAAAACCGTTGTATCCGTATTATGTCGATTTACAGAAAGAACGCGCATGTTTAGAGGCTTGATTGACTGGATGGGCTTTCATAAAACCCATCTCACCTTCTCAGCCCCGGCTCGTAACACAGGTACACAGCAATATTCTTTCATAAAACTGTTTCGTTTAGCGATAAACAGTTTAACCAGTTTTTCCTTATTACCATTACGCATAACCGGTTATATCGGCGTTTTTATTGTCCTGTCATCCGGGTTTCTGTTAACTTATATGCTCTTTACTCAGCTATTCGGGTGGATGTTTTACACGCATTTAGCTTTTTTTGTCGTCTTCAACACCTTTTTGCTAGGCATTCTACTTTCAGGCTTAGGTTTAGTCGCCTTGTATATTGGACATATCCATACCGAAGTCGTGCAACGGCCACTGTATATAATCCGTAAAACAATTGGTAACGACAGGGATTGTATCTAGTATTATCTGATTTTTCCAAAATAGATGAGGAATTATGGTGTTAATAGAAATATTAATGGATACGAATGCTTATAAAGAATTTAAACGCTAAAGACGCTAAAGACGCTAAAGACGCTAAAGACGTTAAGAGAAATCTTGCATCCTTGCGTCTCTTGCGTCTCTTGCGTCTCTTGCGTTTATTTTTTAATCATTATTCATCAAACAATTGCTAATAAAAAATTATGGGGCAAGTTTCGATATCGCCCCTACAAACATTAATTAATTAAAATCATGCAATCAACCAGAAAACGTATTCTAATCACAGGTGGTGCCGGATTTTTAGGCTCACATCTTTGCGAAAGACTGCTCAACGATGGACACGATGTCTTATGTGTTGACAACTTTTTTACGGGCACCAAAGACAATATCATTCATCTGATGGATCACCATCACTTTGAAATCATGAGACATGATGTCACCTTTCCCCTCTACGTCGAAATGGATGAAATTTATAATCTCGCTTGCCCTGCCTCTCCTATTCACTATCAATTTGATCCCGTGCAAACCACCAAAACCAGTGTACATGGCGCGATAAACATGCTCGGTTTAGCCAAACGCACCCATGCCAAAATTTTCCAAGCCTCCACCAGTGAAGTCTATGGTGATCCAGAAATCCACCCCCAACAAGAGAGTTATTGGGGACGAGTCAATCCAATAGGACTCCGATCCTGTTATGATGAAGGCAAACGCTGTGCTGAAACCTTATTTTTTGATTACCGTCGACAACACGGATTAAATATCAAAGTCGCACGGATATTTAACACATACGGCCCCAGAATGCACCCCAACGATGGCCGTGTCGTCTCTAATTTTATTGTACAAGCCCTGAAAAACGAACCGATCTCCGTATATGGAGATGGCTCACAAACCCGCTCATTTTGCTATGTCGATGATTTAATTGAAGGCTTCGTCAGATTAATGAATACACCCGATGACTTTACAGGGCCCGTCAATTTAGGGAATCCCGGCGAATTTACCATTTTAGAACTCGCCCAAAAAGTCATCAAAATGACCAACTCATCCAGCAAAATAGAGTTTAAACCGCTACCCAGCGACGACCCAAAACAACGTCAACCTGATATAAGCCTCGCTCAACAAGCCCTTGACTGGGATGTCACGATCAAATTGGAAGAGGGCCTTCCAAAAACCATTGAATATTTTCGAGCTATGTTGTAGGAAGATTGGAGTACAAATTTTAGTGTTAATGGCAAACTAAAGTTTGCACTCCAACCCAAAACAACCCAACAAAAAAAATAACCCATGAATGACAGCATCCCTTTTTCTATCATAATCCCTTTCAAAATCTGGTCAACTGATTTAGACGAATGTCTCTCTCACATTGATCAAATGGCCTTTAAATCTTATGAAGTCATTCTGTTACCCGATGATGACATCACATTACCGACTGCCTACACTCACTTACCCATTCAAATCATCAGCACAGGCGCGGTGAGTCCAGCCATAAAACGCGATATCGGTGCCGAAAAAGCAAAAGGGCACTATTTAGCTTTTATAGATGATGATGCCTATCCCCAATCTGATTGGTTAGACGTGGCCCACCGTTTTTTATCAACCCAAAGCAACGTCGGCGCCATAGGCGGCCCAGCGATTACGCCAAAAAGCGATGCCTTTTGGGCCCGTGTTTCAGGGGCCGTCTTTTTAAGCAAAGTCTCAGGGGGATTTCCAGAACGCTATGTTTCAATAACGCCTAGCAAAGAAGTCGATGATTGGCCCAGTGTCAATTTAATCGTTAAAAAGGAAGTCTTTCTTCAAGTAGGCGGTTATGATTCCGATTTTTGGCCAGGTGAAGACACCAAATTATGCCGAGATATTATCATGACAGGTTGGAAGATAATCTATATTCCAGAACTGATCGTACATCACCACCGACGCGCCAAATTACGCCAACATCTGCGCCAAATAGGGAATTATGGTTATCACCGAGGCTTTTTTGCCAAACATTATCCCGAAAACTCCCGAAAATTAACCTATTTTATACCCACACTGTTTGTCCTATTTCTGATTGTGGGTACATTAGGCCGCTTTTTTTCAAGCACCATTCAGCTTGTTTTTATCGCCGGATTATTAGCCTACGGTTTCGCTTTAGTCAAAGCACTGTGGGATATCAAACGCCATGAAGACTGGCGAGTCACATTATGCAGCCCCTTCTACATTTTTCTCACCCATATTTGGTATGGCATCAGATTCATCAAAGGCTTTTTTGCAAAACACTATCATGGTTCATTAGGGCGGTAAGATTATTTTGCTTCGGGCCCAATTTACGTTCCAAATTTATTTTGCTTAGGCGCGATTGGAGAGACGCGATGCCTCGCGTCTCTACAGGTAATATCAATAACCACATTAAGAAAATCAGGCCCTTGGCTTTGATAACTTTATACAGTATATAAACATTTTTTATATAAGGAAGTTCCAAAAAAATAATTATCCCAAAAGGCAATTCAAGGCGGTTTGTTTAATTTCTCTCATTCTCTGCGGCTCTACGGCTCTGCGTGAGCCGACAGTTTTTTACAAATAATTT
>JAYQWI020000824.1:0-2871 GCA_035871815.2 Candidatus Parabeggiatoa communis | reverse complement strand
TCTCAACAGGCCATCACCCAAGTGGGCCCGACAGAGGCCCAAAACCGTTTTAATCGACTTTTTCAACAGTTTATTCAGGCTATTAGCCAACCGACTCATCCACTGGTGTTGTTTATAGATGATTGGCAATGGGCAGATTCTGCCTCTTTGAGCTTGCTTGAAACCTTAATGATCAATAAAGAAAATCAATCTTTATTAATCATTGGGGCTTATCGAGACAATGAAGTCAGTGGAGCTCATCCGTTTATGATGACGCTGGAAACGCTGAAACAAGCCCAAGTCACCTTGAATACGATTCAGTTATCGAATCTGTCTAACGCTGATGTCAATACCTTAATCTCAGAAACCCTGTCTTGTCAGCCAGAAAGGGGCCAGGGTTTGACTGACTTAGTCTATGACAAAACGCACGGTAATGCATTTTTTACGGTCGAATTTTTGAAGTCTTTATTTCTTCAGGAAGCCTTATTAGTCTTTGATGTTCAAACGCTTGAGTGGCAATGGGAGGAGAGCCAAATTGCCGCCCTTGAGATGACGGATAATGTCGTTGAATTAATGGCGGACAAAATCAGCCAGTTACCTACCGACAGCCTTTCCGCTTTAAAATTAGCCGCCTGTATTGGCAATGTTTTTGATTTAAATACCTTATCCATTATCTATCAACACTCCCCACAAAACACCTTGCAGTCTCTGTGGAAAGCGATAGAAAACGGCTTGCTCAATCCGTTAGATGATCAGTATAAATTAGTCGGGATGGTTGATAAAAAGGCCGAAAAAGCGCGTTTTAAGTTTCAACACGATAGGGTACAACAAGCGGCTTATTCCTTAATAGCCGACATCGACAAGCAAAGCATTCACTTACAAATTGGTCGTTTATTAGCCAACACGCCCGAAGCCGAATTAGAAGATCATTTGTTTGAAGTGGTGAATCAACTGAATGCAGGGCGCGAATTAATTGAGGAAGGAGATGAAAAACACAGATTAGCTGAATTAAATCTGTCCGCTGGGAAAAAAGCGAAAGCTTCAGCGGCCCATCAACCGGCTTTCCAATATCTTAAAATGGGCTTGGCATTGTTAGAACCAGAAAGCTGGCAGACACAATATGAATTAACATTAACACTTTATGAGGAAACAGCAGAAGCCGCGTATATTTGCACAGACTTTAAGGAAACCGAGCGATTAGCCGAGGTGGTGTTACTTAAGGGCAATACCGTTTTAGATAAAATCAAAGTCTATGAAATTCAGATGCAAGCCTACACCGCACAAAACGAACTCTTAAAAGTGGTGGAAACCATGCGGGCGGTTGTGAAGTTATTAGGTGTCGAGTTTCCAGAACAACCCAATGATTCGGATATCCAGCAAGCTTTAGAGGAAACGTTATCTTTGTTGGGCGATAAACCCATTGAGGATTTAATTGAACTGCCGGAAATGACTGACCCTGAGAAACTGGCAGTCATGCGTATTTTTTCAAGTGCCTGGAACACAACGGCTATCACCGCGCCTGAATTGTCCCCCTTACTCACATTTGAAATGATCAACATATCGATAAAATATGGCAATGCGTCAACCTCAGCTTATGGTTATGCCACGGGCGGTTTTATTTTTTGCGCGATGGGAGACCTTGATACAGGCTTTAGATTTGGCCAATTGGCGTTGATGGTTTGGGAACGCTTTAACGCCCTCGATCTTAAAGCTAAGGTATTTAGTTGGGTTAGCGCTGTCAAGCCTTGGAAGGAGCCTTTAAAAAACATTTTAAAAATATTACTAGAAGCCTATCAAAGTGGCTTGGAAACAGGTGATTTAGAAATTGCAGCCCAGTCGGCATCTGATTACTTATTACATGCCTATTTACTAGGCAGGGAACTGAGTACGCTGCAAAGAGAAACCGTGACTTATACTGAAGCCATAAGACAACTCAAACAAGCAAACGTGATTCTTTATGGTCAACTGATTCAACAAGTGGTTTTGAACTTGACTGCTCATAGTGAAAATCCAAGTGAGTTAATTGGTGAAGCGTACAACGAAATAACGATGTTGTCGGATTTCAAGGATGATATACTTGGTATTTTCTTCTTCTATTTGCACAAGCTCGTCCTTTGTTATTTGTTTCAGGACTACTCAGGGGCCATTGAAAATGCAGCTAAAAATATAGCAAAAGCAGGACCCGATAATGTAGCAGGCACGTTCTACTTCCCTGTCTTCTCTTTCTATGACTCTCTGGCACAATTGGCAGTGTTTCCTTCGGCTACCGAGGCAGACAAAAAGACTATTCTCGACAAGGTGACCGCCTATCAGGAAAAAATGCACAACTGGGCTCAACATGCCCCGATGAATTTTCAGCATAAATATGATCTCGTGGAAGCCGAAAAAGCACGGGTGTTGGGCCCGAATTGGGAGGCGGCTGAATTGTATGAACAGGCCATTATTGGCGCGAGGCTTCATGGTTATATTCAAGAAGAGGCTTTAGCTTATGAATTAGCGGCTAAGTTTTATCTGGAACGTGGCCTAGAAAAGGTTGCCCAAACCTATATCAAAGAAGCGCACTATGCTTATCAAAAATGGGGGGCCGTGGCTAAGGTTAAGCATTTAGAGGCACTCTATCCGCAATGGCGTATTAAAACGGCTGCCGCGACAGGCATTAACTACACCCGAATGACGATGACCAGTACGATCAAGAGCCATGCTACCACCGCTACCCTCAGTTCACTGACGACACTGGCCTCCGAAAGCCCTTTGGATTTGAGTACGGTGATGAAAGCCTCACAAGCGATTTCGAGTGAAATCATGCTTCAAACCCTGATTAAAACCTTTATGCACATTGTGATAGAAAACGTCGGTGCCGAGCAAGGTTGTCTGATTTTAAAATCAGGTGAG
>JAYQWI020000823.1:0-5787 GCA_035871815.2 Candidatus Parabeggiatoa communis | reverse complement strand
AAGTGTTTTTAACATTGGTTTCTCCTTAAATTTTGAACAATATTACAGGGATTAAAAGATTAACAGGATTAAAACCAAACCACGCTAAAAATCCTCAAATCCTGATAATTCTGATTCAGACTGTTTACTTAACCGCCGCGCATAATCCTCAACTCCACCCCCAAACTTAAACCGCTCATCCACCTTTTGCGCTTGTTTAAACTGCTCAATAGCCGCTTCAATTTGCCCTTCTTTGGCTAATGCCCTACCTTTTTCAACCAATACCTTAGCAACTTTATATTTTGTTCAAGCTTGTGACAAGGAATAATTTTTTGTGCTTCTTTAAACTTTTCAGTGGCTTTTTCAATTTCACATGCTTGTGCCAATTTTTATCCTTCTTCTATTAGTGCATGACTGGGATCATGTGGTAAAAAGAATTGCTTGCGTTGTTTAGGGGTAAGGCACCATGGTACATTTTGATTGGCTTTTAGCAAATTTCTAACTGATAAATTAGCTCTTCTTTTTCTTCGTTATGTTTGTTTTCATTATCAGATTCATCAATTACCAAACCATCTTTACGCACTATCACTTGATTAAATTTATTAGGAATAGGGTAATTAGCATCTTCAAGTGCTTGTTTAACAAGTATGGGCAAATCTTTAGGATTAGTTATAAGAAACAATTGAGGTATTTCTATCAATAAAACACCATATTTTTCACAAGTTTGTCTTTTTATTTCATCGTGTTCTTGTAGTTTTTGAAATTCAAATTCTGATTTTTGAAAATGCTCAGTCAACTTATAATGTTGTATACCCTGATGTTCAAAAGCAATACCAAGTTCTTCATTAAAACCATCTAATTCCAAACGGTTGTTATCCTCATTTTTTAACCATAGTGGTCTTACCCTTAAAAATTGAGCATTGAACAGAACTGTAAAATAATTTCTACAAATTTCTTCATATCTATTTTGACAATAATGACACCATGTGCCTCGTTTGACATTAATTGGTGTCGCTTCCCATTTATGTCCTTTAGCACATTGCCAAAATAAAGGAGTTTGACTATTAATATAAGTCTCACTAAGACATTGACCACCACGTTCTTGAGCAATTTCTCGCATTTCTTCTATAGTTAATGGAAAACTACCCCCACATTGAGGACACCATGTGCCTCTTTTTACACTATTTGGTATGGCTTTCCACTGATGTTTATTAGCACATTGCCAAAGTAAAGGAGTATTTGCGTTAACATAGGTATTACTAAGACATTTACCTCCACGTTCTTGAGCAATGGTTTGCATTTGTTCTAAGCTTAATGGAAAACTACCACCACACTGAAGACACCAACTTCCACGTTTAACGTAGGCTGGTGCTGTTTTCCAATGATGTCCTTTCGCACATTTCCAAAGCAATTTTGTGTAAGCGTTCACATAAGTTTTACTGAGACATTCACCACCATGTTCCTTAGCAATTTTTTGCATTTCTTCTAAGGTTAAAGGTACATTTCCAGCACATTGAGGACACCATTTACCTTGTTTTATATGAGCTGGCGTAGCTCTCCATTTATGTCCTTCCGCACATTGCCAAAGTAAATGTTTGTGATTACTCCTATAATTTTCACTAAGACATTTTCCACCACGTTTTTCCGCTATTTTTTGCATTTCTTCTATATTGGATGGTAAATTTCCCGCACAGTAAGGACACCATGTTCCTAAATTTTTAATACTGTTTGGTACAGCTTTCCATTGATGTCCATTAGCACATTGCCAAAGTAAATGAGTATCTGTATTGATATAAGTTTTACTAAGGCACTTTCCTCCTTTTTCTTGAGCTATTTTTTGCATTTCTTCTATGGTTAACGGCAATCGTCCTGAACAATGTGGACACCATGAACCTTGTTTAACACTGACTGGTTTAGCTTCCCATTGATGTCCTTCACTACATTGCCAAAGTAAAGAGGTTTGGCTATTAACATAAGTATCGCTAAGACATATTCCACCACGTTTTTGAGCTATTTGGTGCATGTCATCAATTGTTTGTATTTTTCCAGCGCAATAAGGACACCACGTTCCGTCTTTAATATGTTGTGGTGTTGCTTTCCATTGATGCTCTTCACTGCATTGCCAAAGTAATTTGGTGCTGTTATTAATATAAGTGTCACTAAGACATTTTCCGTCATGTTTTTCAGCAAGTTTTTGCATTTCCTCTATAGTTAAAGGTAAGTTCCCAGCACAATAAGGACACCATCTTCCTCGTTTAATTTGTTTTGATGTTGTTTTCCATTGATGTCCTTTTGCACATTGCCAAAGCAGTTTAGTGTGATTATTAATATAACTCTTACTGAGACATTTTCCACCTTTTTCATGTGTTATTTTTTGCATTTCTTCTATAGTAGAGGGAAAATTATTTCCAGCACAATAGGGACACCATGTACCATTTTTAACATTGCTTGGTTTAGCTTTCCATTGATGTCCTTTGCTACACTCCCAAAGCAAAAAAGTACTACTATTAACGTATTTTTCACTCAAGCATTTTCCACCACGTTTTTTGGCTATTTCTTGCATTTCTTCTATAGTCAGTGGTATATTTCCAGCACAGTATGGACACCATTGCCCTTGTTTAATGCCACTCGGTGTATTTTCCCACTGATGTCCTTTATCACATTGCCATAATAATTTAAAATTTGCGGATTTGTAAGTATTACTAAGACATTTTCCTCCTTTGTTTTCTGCGAGTTGTTGCATTTCTTCAATTGTCAAAGGTAAATTTCCGGCACAATGAGGACACCAACTTCCTTGCTTAATACTACTAGGTGTAGATTTCCATTGGTGTTTTTTCTCACATTCCCAAACTAACTTAGTATTTGCTCCTTGATAAGTGTCGCTAAGACATTTTCCGCCTCGTTTTTGAGCTATTCCTTGCATTATTTTTAAAGTTAATTTATTATTTCCAGCACATTGAGGACACCAAGTTTTTAAATTTTTAACACTATATGGTATTGCTTTCCATGTATGTCCTTTAGCACACTGCCAAACTAAGTGAGTATCAGCATTAATGTAAGTTTCACTTAAACATTTACCGCCTTGTTCTTGAGCTATTTTCTGCATTTCAGCTATAGTCAATTTTTTTTGCATAATTATTTAAAGAAAATGTAGTTAGTGATCAAATTGAAATAAAATGTAATTAATCTAGGGTGGATAAAGCACCAGCATATCCAAATGCTATCAATATCTGGTGGATACGCTACACTTTATCCACCCAACCAATCTTCAACCTCATCTTAACCACTACAATTATTTAAAGAAAAGCTAATATTTAAGAAAAGTAATCTTATCCGCTTTTTGCCCACCATTTTGACGGTTTTTCACATTGTTTTTTGGGTAATTGTTCTACATGAAATTGTGTTAGAGCAAATAAATAGTCCAAATGAAACGCTGTCATTATTCTTGTTTTATCATACTCTCCTCTACTAATGTAACTAACATTAGCTTTACGATTTGATGGTTTATATTCAGTAATGTTGCTATGTGGAAGGTATTCATGTGAATAACCGCATCTTAACCATTCATAAATCAAAAATGAATAGGTACTTGATCTGATTACTTTTCTAGTTATGGATGGATACTTTTTTTCTGCTTCATCTATAGGTAAATCTATTTCATCTCCAATGAAAATTCCTACAGAATCTTGTCCATAAGGAGAATCAGATTTATCAATCTTACCATCCATAATTAATGCTGGTATACTTACCCAAGTAGTATTGTGTGATGGAAGTGAATGTAAAGCAAGTAACTCAATAAATCTATTTTTGTCGAAGCCTGTACCCGGCCATCTTATAGACGCACATGCAGACAATGTAGCTGTCAATATTAATACCATATCTGAATAGTGGACATATTGATTATTTTTTTTGAGTTCCTTAACTAAATCAAGACGGCCTTGTAAAAAATATTGCATAATGAAAATTTCTCCATTGATTTAAGTAGTCCTAAAATAAGTAATAATAGATATATTCAATATACGAATTAGTTAATCATTCCTTTGTGCAAGACTACCCATTTATATATCACCTTGAATAATTGATACTTGCCCACCAACCCAAGTCTCTGCCTTATTCCAATCCCCACCAGCAGCCACCGAATGAATTGTAGCCGCCCAGCCTTGCGGTATCCATAGCGTTTTCAAATTCAATGATTTTGGGTTTGCCGAGTTCAAAGGCGGTTTCGGTGTGGTAATTCACCCCCGCTTGTTGTAAGGTATCCCGCAAATAACCGTTTACCCATGCACTGTTGGCGTTGGCGTGGGAGATGAAGATATCGTATTTGGGCATGGTGGTTTTTTTTATAACGACAGGGATTGTTTATAATAAAGGATTAGATCGAGGTGGTGTTTGGGTTTAAATCTCTTATTATAAGTAATCCCGTAGTTCGTTTAAGGATTAGCTCAAAGTCATACTTAGGTTGAAATCCCTTATTATAGCGTTTCCCGATTGAATAAAGTACAGTTATATTAAGAAAATCGAATCGCAAAATCAATTTTGCACTTCAAAAAACCGCAAAATAAAGTTTGGAACGATAATGATTTGTAATTCATTCAATCGGGAAACGCTATATATACAATCCCTGTAGTTATTGAGTATTTAGGACTTATTATCAAATCTGGCTAACAATTCCTCACGAGACAGGCGTGGCAACAAACGTGCTGATTCTTCCCGTGGTAATTGGACTAATGGCTCAACCACCGGCGATAAAACTTTGTCTATTTTGCCAAATGGGGCTCTGAGCCAGCTTTTCACAAATACGCGCTGCGCTTGTTTTACACCTTTTTGTTCATCTTCTTGCAAGGTTTCTTCTCGCCATTGCATATAAGCGGGTGATAAGTTCATGAATAACGCCTTATCGTCTGTTGTTAATCTGTTTTGGGTTTTGAGGTTATATGTGCCAAGTAGACGTAAAGCGTCTCCTTTGGGCAACGCGATGATTTCATCAATGGCTTGTTTTGTTGGGTTTTTCCTTTTCCTAAAATCCTTAACCAGAGCGTCTCAGGTGTTGTTGGTAATCGATCCGCAACCACGATAGAACTTCTTAGCCCCTGATATCAAAAAATAAACGCCTTCGCCCCATTGAGGCAATTTGAGTCTGGCTTCAAATTCAATAAGTTGTCCGAAGCAGAAGTCGTTATGATCCATAAACTAGTGCAAGAAAGCGGAAATATCCAGACCCCATCAGCCAACAGCTTTCAGCCGTTGTCTAAAAGCTCAAGTCAGGTGGTGGTGACTACATCCCCACAATAGTCTTTTAAATATCATTTATGTCACTATATGAGTTGTTCACCGTTATAATTTGCGCTTTTGCTGAAGTCAAAAACCATTTAAAGCTGCAAGTTTTCTCAAAATATTGAATCTTGTTAGTCACCACCACCTGACTTGAGCTTTTAGACAACGGCTGAAAGCTGTTGGCAAATATTAGATCATGTTAGTCACCACCACCTGACTTGAGCTTTTAGACAACGGCTTTAGCTGTTGGCTAGTTGGGGGGTCTGATCATTTCCGCTTTCCTGCACTAGGCAGTGCATTTTCGGTTAACGATTTTTTGGGCGTACTCTTGTTCGCTTGACGGATTAACTCGTCATGTAGTGCGAACAGTTTAAGCATACATTGACGAATTTATACTTTACTCGGTTGTTTTCTAAAGGGTTCTAATAGACAAGCCTTTGTTGTCATTTGAGTGAGTAAACCAAGATTTTGCTGAACGGTTGTCGGCTTAAAATAAACATCCGCATAACGGGAAACACCTTGGATTTCATAATT
>JAYQWI020000822.1:0-18212 GCA_035871815.2 Candidatus Parabeggiatoa communis | reverse complement strand
TTTCTTATCTTAATTTTATCAGGGATTGTTGTAAGGATATAGGGACAAAAGTCTATCCAGAGATAGGAGGACAATTTAATCTTGAGTTTGTAGATTTTTACGAAAAATTGCAACGTAGCTTCGATTTTCAAGAAGAAAACTATCAAGTTATTGATCTTATATGTGAAGATGTAAAAAATATATGTTCAATTGCTGAACATAAGAATAATTCCATACTCATTGCAAGCTTTAATGAAAATGATTCAAGTAAGTTTCCTGTAAGAAAGGAAATTTTAATCCGTGCATTGGATAAAAAAGGGGAAATTATTTGCTATAAGTCTAATGTACTTTCTGTTGCCGGAATTAGCCCTATTGAAGGTAGTCAAGAAAATGAAGATGTCTTAGCAACTACTTACATTGATAGGCATGGTATTCATTATAAAATTGAAAGTTACATTGTACGTGATAAGGATAAAATTCCTGTTTTCAGAAAACCTTATAATACTACAAATCAGTTAGTTTCTGTAATTATACGCATTGCAGAAGAATTCAATAAAGATTTATATTCGTCCAAGAAGGGGAACTTTTGGAGAAAAGTTTCTGATGATGATAAATCAAAAGAATTAACTTATCTGAAATCTATTACGGGTGAAGAAGTACAAGTTCCTAAATCTCCTGAAACCGTTAAACAAGAAAGCACTTATCCATTCGATAAAATTCGTGATATGCCTCCAAGTGAACGGAAAGCAGTCATCGAACAATTATACAAATTGATACCGGAGCAAAATCAAAAGAGTGAATGCCAAAGTACTAATCAAAAAAAATTGGAAAAGCCTTTTTTGAGAACAGTAACACAGAAACAAAGTATTGCTAGAAAAATGGTAACCAAAAAAGAGGAGGATAACACTGACAAAAAATTGGAAAATAAAACGACTGAAAAGTCTAAAAATAATGAAGTTTTCCAACAACCATTAATTTGATAACTAGAAAGGATAATTTCAATTTTGACAGCAAAAGTAATTAGTTTTATCAACTTAAAAGGCGGTGTAGGCAAAACGACTTGTTGTGTGAATATTGCTGGTGAATTTGCAAACAGTCATAAAAAAGTCCTGGTTATAGATGTGGATGCACAATCAAATACGTCGATATTGCTTATGAATCCAGAACGTTATATTAATGATATTCTGCTTCAAAATCAAAATCATGAAGCATCTAAAGAAGAAATTATTTCCAAAACGGTCTATCAAATATTTCTTGACGCAATAGAAAAAAAAGAGAAATTTGATTTTGAAAATGTGATTATTAATTCTGTTGTACGTTATAAAGAAACACAACCACTTCCCAAACTTGATTTGTTACCAGCTTCTTTTCATTTACACGAATTAGAACAAAAGATTGTTACCTATAAACGTACTCAATATATTATTTTAAACAAAGCACTTGAAAAAATTAAAGAACAATATGATTTAATCCTTATTGATTGCCCGCCTAATCTTTATACTGCGACTATGAACGCTTTATATGCTTCAGATTATTATGTGATACCTGCTTTGCCGGAAAAATTATCTCTGTTTGGAATTGAATTGCTTATAAAAGAATTAAATGAAGTAATTGAAATTGCAGAAGAAGAATCTGATAAATCGGTAAAACTGGCTGGCATTTTATTAAATAATGTCATTAAATCTGGTAACAGTCGTTCTGGATTTATTAATGCTCATGGAGTAGGAATAGAAGATATAAAACAAAAGTTTTCTGATTTCAAAGAAAAAGGTTCGATTGATAAAAAGGCGAAAGTTTTTGATACCATGATACATCAGAGGACATCTCTTAGAGAAGCAGCATCTGAATTTATTCCAATGTGTATTTACAAACCAAGAGATGAGTCAACCGCTCAGTTTAAACAAGTTTGTGCCGAAATTTTGGAACAAATCAATGATTAGTCATCAAAAAATGCCAGAAAGTGAGCTTCAAAGTTTGCTTGAAATCCACCCATATCTTATCGAACCTCAATTTTTAAATGCTTCCATTGAACCTCAAAAATGCTTAGAATCAGGTAGAGCTGATATTGTGGTTTATTTAAAGCATGAAATCGTCGTTGTGGAATTAAAAGTAACACCACTTATTGATAGTGATGTTTTACAACTAAATGGATATTTAGAGGATATTCAAAAACAAACGTTTGATAAATCAGTAAGAGGCATTTTAATTGGAAAAGAACCGAAAAATGATATTTATAAATTATTAAAAATTCTCCCTTTTCCAATTAAAGTAAAAATGCTAAGAAAAGACATTCCAATAGAGATTAAAATTTGTAAAAACTGTCGTTGTGCAAATGACATCAAAAAATTATCGTGTGTTTATTGTAATGCCATTTCTTGGTGATGAACAGCAAACAAACGTAGTATGCCTCCCACGCACCCCATCAATCTAACCAAGTGATACTCTCAGCGCAGGAGTATCGTATCACTTAACCATCTGTTTAGCCTACCTATTTTCGCCAATTCACCTATTGATGAGATTTAAACGTCAATAAGTGGTAGGTATAACCATAAACCCCGTTTTTCTATAGGAGAACAATATTGAAGGAAAAGCAAGTCATAAAACCACGTCTTTACCTTGAAACGACGATTCCAAGCTATTTGACAGCATGGGCAAGTCGAGACATCATTGTTAATGCCCACCAGCAAATTACCCCGTTTTGGTGGAAAGAGCGTAAAAATGATTTTGATATCTATATTTCGCAATTTGTGCTTGATGAAGCCAGTAGTGGAGATGCTGATGCGGCTAAAAGACGAATAGAAATTATTAAGGCATTTCCAAAACTTGAGATTTTAAATGAAGTCACAGAGCTTTCAAACCAAATACTCTCATCAGGATTAATTCCTAAAAAAGAGGCAACAGATGTTGCTCATATAGCTATAGCTGCTGTACACAAAATTGATTTTTTAATGACTTGGAACTGCCGACACTTAGCCAATACAATTACATCTGAAAAAATCAGCACTATTTGCAAAGCATTAGGATTTGATTGCCCTGTTATTTGTACACCCGAAACTTTAATGGGAGATGAAAGAGATGATTATTGAAGATTATATTGTGGATGAAGTACAAGCCATCCGTGAAAAACAAGCTGAGAAATATGGATTTGATATAGTTGCCATCATCGAAGCCGCTAAACGTCGTCAAAATGCCTCTAAACATCAGGTTGTTTCTTTCGCGCCTCATAAAAGCGAAGGCGTATATGCCAATTCAAAGCGAGCGCAGGATGCTTGAACTTTGCCCCCCATCAATCTAACCAACTGATACTCTCCGCGCAGGAGTATCGTATCACTTAACCATCTGTTTAGCCTACCTATTTTCGCCAATTCACCTGTTGATGAGATTGAAACGTCAATAAGTGGTAGGTGACACAGGAATCCCCGTTTTTTTTCATTTCAATCTGTGAGGCTTTTTTTAATTTCACGCAAAGCCGCTAAGACGCTAAGAAGCATATTAGCACCGAAGTGCCTTGGCTCGAATCGAAGCGTGAGCTTTTAGAGCGATCCCGCCTTTGAAAATAATCCTTTCATCAATTTTGAACTCCGCCCGTGGCGGCTATAATTCATCATTCATCATTCATCATTCTTCTTTAAATTCAATCTATGACAGTGCTGAGTATAGGCTGGGATTGCTCGTAGAAACACCCAGCCTTGAGCAATCCCACCATCCTTGCTATTCACATTTTCAGGGTTGGTGTCTCTTCAAATCTAAATTACGCATTTTGTATGGTTATTCACTGTTGACTCCACAACAAAATTTGTATTTCTTGCCACTCCCACAAGAACAAGGCTCGTTTCTGCCCACTTTTGAGGTTCTTACAGGCGTTATTGTTTCCTTATGAACATGATGAATCACTTCTTCCTGAAATTCGTCATCTTTATTTTCCTCTTCAGGATCGAAAACAAACGTTGTTTTTTTGTGGTTCAGATGAATGACTTTAAACGTTTGTTTGTCAAACATCATTCCAAAAAGAATGAATGTAAAGACAAACGATGAACCGATACAAAGCAGTGATGCTTGAAATAAGCTGAGTGAAAATATCATGGCAATCAGGTATCCGGCTCCAATAAAGAGGCCGCTTGATACACTGATTAAAGCGATGATTGTCAAAATAAAAAACAGTCCTTTTAGTATTCCAGACATAATGCCCTCTAAAATGAAAAATGAAAAATGAAAAATGGAAAATGGAAAAGTGGAATCGGGCAATCATAAGATTGTCCGTTTGCCCACTATTATAATAATGCCACACTTTTAACTCTGGCATAAACCCTCATGCCGACTTGCAAATTCAATAATACGCCCGATTTTTTCGTAATTCTAGCCAGTAGTAAAGCGCCGTTTACGTCTAATTTAATGATCAGTTGTCCCGGTGATTCTTCCGCTATTTCTAAGAGGGTGGCCTGAAAAATGTTGAGAATACTGGAATGGACTTCGTTATCTAAGGCTAAACTGACATCTCGTGCATTTAAGACGACGCGCACTGTGGAACCGATGGCTAAGTCTTCACGGCGCAGGTTTAAACGTCCACCACTAAACGCTAAGTAGGTGAGATGAAAGGTTTCATCATGTTCAGTCACGGTGGCTTCTATAACGACACCGGCTTCATAATTGTGCGATAGGGGTAAATCTAGCCGTGTTAAAACTTCTAACAAGGGGCCGCTGCCAATCAGCTTACCTTTTTCAATGAGGAGCATGTTATCCGCGATATGCATCACTTCGGGTATGGCATGACTGATGTATAACACGGGAATGGATAACGCTTGGTGCAACTTTTCTAAATAAGGCATAATCTCGGCTTTACTGTTGGCATCAAGGGCGGCTAGGGGTTCATCCATTAATAACAATTTGGGACTGGTGAGCAGGGCGCGTGCAATGGCAACCCGTTGTCGTTCACCCCCTGATAAACGTTTGGGATTGCGTGTTAGTAAGGGGGCGACACCGAGCAGTTCGACTGCTTCTTCAAAGGCCACTTTGCGTTGTTTCGGGGGCGTGCGGTTTTGCCCATATTCCAGATTCTTTCGCACGCTTAAGTGGGAAAATAAACTGGCTTCTTGAAAGACGTAACCCAAGGGACGTTGATGAGTGGGTAGAAAAAAACCGCGTGATTCGTCTTGCCAACAGCTGCCATTGATTTCTAAAAATCCGGGCTTGGCCCGTTCTAAACCGGCGATACAACGTAATAGGGTGGTTTTACCGGATCCGGAGGGCCCGAAGAGGGCCGTGACACCTTGACTGGGGGTGTGAAAGTCGATATCAAGGGTAAATTTCCCTTGTTGTAATTGAAAACGTCCTTGTAATGTAGACATCTTTTGATCCGAGATTTATTTTTTGTAGTCAAGACGTTTATTAATAGTATAAAGCGTTAATAAGATGACAAATGAGAATAATAACATGCCACCTGATAGCAGATGGGCTTGTTGAAATTCTAGCATTTCGACTTGTTCATAAATAGCAATAGATAAGACTTGCGTTTGACCGGGAATGCTGCCACCTATCATTAAAACGACACCAAATTCTCCTACGGTATGTGCAAAGGTGAGGGTGGCGGCGCTTAGAAAACCGGGGCGTGCGAGTGGTATGACGACGGTCAAAAACCGGTCTAAGGGACTGGCTCGCAATGTGGCGGCAACTTCTAAGGGCCGTTGTCCCATAGCGGTAAACGCATTTTGCAGGGGATGGACGGCAAAAGGCAGTGAAAACAGAACGGAGCCGATCACTAATCCGGTAAAGGTAAAGGTGAGAGAGCCGCCTGTCAATGATTGCCATGCGCTACCAATCGGGCCTTGTGGGCCTAGTGTGACGAGCAGGTAAAAACCTAAGACGGTAGGCGGTAGCACTAGCGGTAAGGAAACGGCCGCTTCGATAATGCTTTTACACCAACATTTGGTTTGTGCTAACCACCAGGCGAGTGGTGTGCTTAGCAATAACAATATGAGCGTTGTTATGGTGGCTAAGCGTAGCGTAATCCAAACGGGTGACCAGTTTATGGGCATGTCAAACATCTGTTATTTAATGAGTTCAGTTATAAAGGATTAATCTATTTTCAACACAGAGTACCACAGAGGGGGCAATCCTGCGGGGGCCCTTTGCGGTAAAATACCTATTTATTAGTACAATTCCTAAATTAATGATTCGCGTGTTTCGTAGAGACGCGATGCCTCGCGTCTCAAGGGCACAACATAACCCAATTCTTCAATGGTTTGACGTGCTGAATCACTTTGCAAGAATGCGATAAAGGCTTTTGCCGCGGGATTGTTTTGGCCTCTTTTCAACAAGACTGCACCTTGTCGAATAGGGCTGTACCAGTCTTTTGGAACTTGCCAGTGTGAACCGCGTTTCGGGGTGGCCTGGTATTGGGAGAGGGCAATAAAGCCGAGTTGTGCATTGCCTGTTGCGGTAAATTGGTAGGCTTGACTGACATTGTTGCCTCGCACGATTTGGCGTTGACGTTGAAGTGTTTTCCAGAGTCCGAGTTTTTCTAACACTTGCTTTGCGGCAGCACCATAAGGGGCCATTTTGGGATGTGCGATGGCTAGGTGTTTAAATTGACCGGTGCTGAGTATTTTTCCGTTGGCATCGACGATATCGGGATCGGGGCTCCACAAGATTAATTGCCCTTCTGCATAAGTGAATAAACTCCCCGCAACAGCTAGGCCTTCGCTAACCAGTTTTTCTGGGCGTTTCATATCCGCCGCTAAAAAGAGGTCAAAAGGCGCACCAAATTTAATTTGGCTATACAGTTGACCCGTCCCTCCAAAACTGATGATGAGACGGTGTCCTGAATCTTTTTCAAATTGTTGTTTCAGGTGTTGTTTAAGAGGCTGCGTAAAATTTGCGGCTACAGCGAGATGTAATTCACCTGCTGATACGGATGCTGTACACAAGGCCAATACAAAATGGAATCCATAAATCAGGTAAAGATGAACATGACGTAATTTCATTGATTTCATAATATTTAATGCTTGATGGGGGGTGAGTTTATCGTTTCTAGATCGCAATTTTGTAGTGAAATATAGAATAATATAGAAATATTTTTATATATCCGTACACGGGAACGATCAACCCATTATCCCCTCGCTAACGCTTAGGGTTACTTAACTAATAAATATTCGTTCCGTTGGATGTAACCATTCTTTAACATTGTTACCCACCCTTTTAAGAAAAGACGAAAATGAAAATTTTGAATCACCTTTTCTCAAAATGTTGTATGCACCATTGACATCTGCATTAATTAAAGTTCCATCTTTGCTTCGATATAAACCTCGTTTTATTCGTTTCCCACTATAGATAGGTTTTGCTTCTTTATCATATTTTTTTGGCATCTTGTCACCATCAAGAAAACTTGCTTTTGAAGTATAACTCTCATTTGCAACAATTAATTTAATTCCATGTTGCCCAAGTTTGTAAGATAATTTATCAACAAACTGGCCTAGAGATAGATTCACGAAGTTCTGATTGGTCTTCTTGCCTAAATTAATATGATCAAGAGATTTTGCCACATCACCGATAACCACTTTTGAAATATTATGAGTTAAACAGGTTTTGATAACATAGGCTGTTGCTTTATGTAGATAATCATTGACTCTTGCATTACGCTTGTCTGTCAAACTTTGGAGTTTATGCGACCATTTTATACCTCGACTTTTTTCTAATTCCGATTGAATTTTAGCCTTTCGCTTATTATAATAAGCATTAAGCGACTTAATTCGCCTACCATCAATAATAAACGGCTTTATCATACCATTTGTAACACAGGTTGCCAAATTATTTAAACCCAAATCAATAGACATAATTTGATCGTTTGGTTCAATGAGTTTAAAATTTTGAACCTCTTCTTCATAAACAAAAACAGCTTGGAAAAGGTGATGTTTTGGAATAATTTCTATTTGTTTAATCGTTTTCCCAACTAAGGAAGGAGGAAGCTTAATCTCTAGTCCTTTTTCCAAAAGAACAAGGGTACCTTTAACTTTAAATGCTTGGTAATCAAAAATGAGATTATCATAGCGTTTTTGCTTGAAGCGAGGTGGGCGTGGTTGTCCCTTATACTTACTCTGGTTCTTTTTAAAATCTTTACTCGCTTGAAAAAACGACTTAAAATTTTGGTCAACACGCCTCAAGGTTTGTTGAGCCACTTTGGCTTTCAATAATTTGTAGTTAATCTCACCTTCACGATTCGCGACTTGCTTCATGGCTCTATCCATTTGAGGATAGCTAAAGTATTTTCCAGTTGCATCAAATGCTTCTCTCAAAATCCATAAGGATTGGTTATAAAGGTTTTTTGCATGAGCTGTCAATTCTCTAAGTCGCTTAAATTGAGTCTTGTTTAAACCTCTCATTTTCGTTTTCAGTGCTCTCATTTAACACCTCAATTGCGCGTTTTACGCGCCTTTTTGAATAGCGTTTCATTGAGAAACAATGAATTAATGTAATGATTTCAGTCATGATTTCTTCGCTATCTCATTTTTCATTAGAATGCCCATTGGCCACAATGATTTCTGTTCCAAATTTGAGAAAGAGTTGTTTAAATAAGCTAAACCCGACTCGACTTAAGCGATCTTTGTAGCTTATGAAAACTTTTTCAACCTGCCCATCAAGCACTAAATCAAGTCGGGAAAAAAATTCTGTCGTTTTTCTTTCGTTTATGCCACTGGCAACATCAGAGAAAACATGATCAATTTTTATGCCTTGTGCTAAACAAAATGCTTCTAGTGTTTCAATTTGGCGTGTTAAATCCGCTTTTTGTTTAGGAGTCGAAACACGAGCATAAATAATATGAAGAGAGCGACGTTCTTTGCCAATGTACTTATAAACGTCCTCATGATTGTAATCATATTGCCCATTAGGTTTAACAACGATCCTAATTTGGCCTTGTTTAATCAGGCTTGATAGGTGTCTTCTAGTAATATTGGTTAGTTTTAAAACCTGCTTTCATGGCAGACCATAATATAGAAATATTTCTATATAGTGAACATTTCACTCTATTTTTATCAACTATATAATATTTTAAATGGGCGTAATTCAATATTTTAGAATTTACTTATTTAATAATTCACTCACTCATTAAGTTTTTATGATGGATTTCAATAAATAAAAATTATAATAAAATCATTGACTTTCATTGTCTATCTGGTATTCTAATCAGAGTTGTTAATAAGAGCGAGAGGCAATCATAATGGATTGCCCCTACAAGCCGGATTACAGTGTTTGGCTCCGTGCAAGCTTCTGTGAGGGCTTTATGCTTTGTTTCTTTGAACTACCAGATGGAGACATTGATGAATACACAACTCATTGGACAATCTTGGGATCAACTGGCTGGTAAACACGAGGAGATGGTGTCCCGTTTTTATGATCGCTTTTTTAATCAGTATCCTGATTATAAACCGCTTTTTTCGGATACGATGGCTCGCCATAAGAAAAAAATGGTAGAAACCCTGGCGTTAGTTGCTAGAGTCACTGAAGACACTGAAATTGCTCATCCCCATTTGGTCAAAATGGGCAGCAAACACAGTGAGTACAAATTAGACAAGGAAGATTTAGACAAATTTAAAAATGTTTTCTTGCAAGTGATTGAGGAATATTGTGCTGAATGGACGGATGAATATCAAGAAGCTTGGAACGAGGCTTTTGATAAACATATCATTCCGTACATGGTGCATGGAATGAAGATGAACCACGCTCATTGAGCGTTGAAGTGTTTTGCTTAGACTGTCTTCTAGCACGGTTTTAGGTAATGCCTGTTTTTTTTAAATGAGGAATTGGGCCTCCTTTTACTGTGGACTTTCCAAAAGAGGCCTGCTTGAGTTCAATTTTTTATTTTTGATTGAAAAACAAGTTTATTAAATGGCTGACTCGAATATTAATATTTATACTAAAATGTATAAGGAATTTTATTCATCCCCAGATTGTTGAGAAGCTCAATAAAAGATTGAAAGACAAATAATTTGATAAATGAAGCACAATCCCTTTCATGCAAAAATTTTTGCGCGCAAAAATTGAATTTAGCGTAGCACACCTGTGCTACGCTAAATGTGAAACAGCCTTTTTAAAGTCCGTTCGGTATATTTGAGCTTAAAAAATAATTAAAATAGTTAATAACACTAGGGTACTATTTATCGTTCATGAAAATTTTTTCATGTCAAGGGTTTATTATTTCAAGCGGTGCTGCTTTTATAAAGGTTTGTCGTTTTGAATTTTGTAATAGGCGATAAATCGCCTACTATAGGTATTCAGATTAATGATGTCGTCCCCCAAAAGGGGACTTGAGCTTTTAGACAATGGCCCCCTGGCCGTTGGCTATTTTAAAAAAATATATTATATATTTTCTGAAACGCTATACAAATGACGGATGACTTTCATTTAAATTAACGTGAACATCTGAACTTTTGTCACGCCTGTCATATCAGTATTGCACTTTTAGGAAATAAGTGGATAATGAGTTGATTTTTCAACTTTAAAGATTACAGGGTATGCCTAAAGAAGAAAGTATTGAAATGCAAGGTGTCGTCACGGAGACTCTACCTAATACCATGTTTCGTGTGAAATTAGAAAATGGTCATCAGGTTACAGCTCATATTTCAGGGCGGATGCGTAAACATTACATCCGCATTTTGACTGGTGATAAAGTGACTGTACAATTAACGCCTTATGATTTAACAAAGGGTCGTATTACTTATCGAGCACGCACGTAATTAAAGTTGTTCGCGTATTTCATTTAACAGGCCGTTGCAGGCCGTTTCGATTAAATTCAGTACTTGTTCAAAGCCGTTGTCCCCCCCTTTATAGGGATCGGGGACTTCTTGCGTGTTCAGTTCTGGGGCGAAATCTAGCAATAAATGTAGTTTATGTTCATGTTCAAGTGGACAGATTGAATCTAAAATCTGATAGTTATACTTGTCCATAGCGAGTACGTAGTCAAATTCAACCAAGTCTGCCACCTTTACTTGGCGAGCGCGTAGTTTGCTTAAATCAATACCCCGTTGATGGGCCGCTTCTTGTGATCGTAAGTCGGGTGGATTGCCGATGTTGTAGTCATGTGTTCCTGCGGAATCGATTTGAATCTGTTCACTCAATCCCGCTTGTTGAACTAATTGGATGAATACGCCTTCGGCCGTTGGGGATCGGCAAATGTTGCCCATGCAAACAAATAAGATTTTAATCATAATGGGATTTTAGCTGTTCAATTTCGTCCAATGTTAAGTGGCGAGCTTCATCAGGTAACATCACGGGAATCTCATCACGAATAGGGTAAGCGAGTCGTGAGCTTTTAGACAGGAGTTCCTGATTGTCTTTGTCATAAATCAAGGGGCCTTTAGTCACGGGGCAAACTAAAATGTCAAAGAGTTTTGGGTTCATATTGTTTCCTTTTCAGTGTGTCTAATAGACGTTCAGTTAATGCTTTAGGCAAACGGATTGTTATGGGTAAATACCAATGCTGTGGGCCGGCAAAATGCTGACATTTAACGGCATCTTTTTCGGTCATAATCACGGGTAAATCATCATTAAAGTGAATATCGCTTGCTTGATAGTCATAATGATCGGGGAATATGTGACAGTGCAGTTTTAAACCGTTGTCACGTAAATGGGTAAAAAACCGTGCTGGATAAGCTATTCCTGCAATGGCATGTACAGGCTTATCGCGTAATGTCGATAAAGGGCGTAAACTGTGTTTGTTCACGATGCATTTTATGTCGTCTTGCATAATGAGTTCACAAGTCATCGTGGTTAAAAACCCCGTTTCTTCTAGAAACGGGGTTTTTTTTTGTGAACACGTACTTTTTATCAGGATAAAATCGACTGTTTTCAGACGACTCAACGGTTCACGCAAAGGCCCAGCGGGTAAGCAGCGCCCATTGCCACAGCGGCGTATGTCATCCAGTACAGCGATTTCTATATCGCGATGTAAGGCGTAATGTTGTAAACCATCATCACTGATTATCACGTTGCACTGTTCATTGTCTAATAAACTTTGTACGGCTGCAATACGTTTAGGCGCGACGGCGACAGGACATCCACTGTGTCGCGCTAATAATATGGGTTCATCACCGACAAGGCGTGGATCGCTGTCGGGATACACGGCTTGAGGCCAAGTTTTAGCGCGTCCACCATATCCTCGACTGACAATGCCGGGTTTAAAGCCTTGTTTTTTAAAGCATTGTGCAAGCGCTATCACGATAGGCGTTTTACCGGTTCCGCCCACGGTGATATTACCAACAACAATAATGGGAACGGGTAGATGATGGCGAGTCAGTAAACCGATAGAATAGGCTTGTCGGCGTATTTGAACAATTGCACAAAATAGCCAAGAAAGTGGGGCTAAAAGCCAGGCTAAAGGGTGTTTACCATATAAAATGTTATCAAATTTCATTTCTGATTTTTGGGTTTTCGTTCCAATTTATTTTGCGAGGGCCTGATTAGAGCGCAAAATTTATTTTGCGAGGGCCTGATTGGAGTGCAAAATTTATTTTGCGAGGGCCAAGATTGATAATGACTCTTTTTTTGGAAATGCGCCCACTTTGAACTCCAGTCGCGATTTCAAACTAAAGTTTGAACGGAAATCAGCCCTTCAAAGTAAAGTTGAACGAGCGAAGCTCGTTACTGCGTATGAACGGAAATCAATTATTCATTCCCATTATCAGAGCGTTGCTGCGCTTCAAAGCGCAAACGGACAAATCCTAAATCGCGGGCTGCTTCCATCGCTTTCATTACGGCATGATGTGGTGCATTTTCATCGGCACTGAGCAATAATGGCGGATTCTCCAGATCACCGGCGGCCTCTTTCAAAGCGCGTTTCAGTGTGTCTAATTGTGTATTGATCAAACTATGATCGACATCATTGATGGCATATTCGCCTTGTCCATTAATAATAATTCTAATCAGATCGTCTTGCTGACTTGCATGTTCACCCGAAGCCTCTGGTAAATCAATATTCAGTTGTGATTCCCGATTAAAAGTCGTTGTCATCATAAAAAAGATGAGCAACAAAAAAACGGTATCAATCAGCGGTGTTAAATTAACCCGAAAATTATTTTGACGTTGATGGCGGCGAAATTTCATAGTGAGTTGTATAGGCATTCAGACGTTACATAAGGTGTTCGGCATGTCATTTAAAACACGGCTTGTGGTTTTCATTGTGGATCGAAGTGTACTCTGTGTTATTTAAATCATTAAAACGCTCTCTCTACTCTTTATTAATATAAATTCATGAACTGATGTATTACTGCTCACGCTCACCATGTAAAACATCCACCATTTTCAACGCTTCTTGTTCCATAGACAAAATCAATTCATCTACTACACCCCGAAAATACCGATGAAAGATAAAAGCGGGAATAGCAACCGTTAATCCAGCGGCCGTGGTAACCAAGGCTTCTGAAAGGCCGCTTGACAATATCATAGGATTACCGAGCCCGACTTCACCAATCGCTGCAAACATTCTAATCATACCCATCACGGTACCCAACAACCCTAATAAAGGCGCGATTTCAGCGATTGTACCTAAAGTATTTAAATATTTTTCCAGATCATGTATTACCCGATTACTCGCTTCCTGTATTGCATCTTTCATCATATCGCGATCATGATATCGATTCACTAAACCTGCCACTAAAATAAGGCCTAAAGGGGAATGATTACGCAAACGAGCCAAGCGTTGTTTATCTAACTTACCCTCTTTCGCCCATTTCCAAACTTGAGCCACCAAACCTTTAGGCACCACTTTTTGGGATTGTAAACTCCAAAACCGTTCCCCAATAATCGCCATAGCAATGACAGAACATAAAATAATTGGCCAAATAATCAAACCACCAGATAAAATAATTTCTAGCATATCAGTTATCAGTTATCAGTTATCAGTTATCAGTTATCAGTTATCACATTATTAATTATCATATCAATTATTACTCATCCTTTTTACTGTTTTAGGCTCTTTGGAAAAAGTGGAAATTTTGAGGTTGGGGAAATTTGAAATTTTATCATATTAGCCTTTTTTCATTTTCCATTGTTTCATTGGGGTGTGATGTCATTTTGTCAGATTCATTTAAATGATCACGTTCTCAGAACGCTAAAGATAACAATCTGATTATAATGATTAAAAATTCATTTCAAAGAACCTCTGTTCACAATGGCTTCAGTAACGAAGTTTCACAATGACAATCTTTCATAATTCATTCTTAACCATTAACCATTCACCATTAATCATTAACCAATGTCTCTAGCAGAATTTGATCTGATTGCGCGTTATTTTAGCGACACTTTTCCTAAACGGACTGATGTTATTTTGGGAGTAGGCGATGATGCGGCGTTATGTCAGGTACCCGCTGGTATGCAATTGGCGACTGCCATTGATACCTTAGTCGAAGGGGTACATTTTCCGCATAAAACTCGTCCCCACGATATCGGCTATAAAGCCCTCGCTGTCAATCTCAGTGATATGGCGGCTATGGGCGCAACACCGGCCTGGATGACTTTGGCCCTGACGTGTCCAAAAACAGATGAGGCTTGGTTGAAAGGATTCGCTCAAGGATTACGCGAATTGGCCGAAAAGCATCAGGTGAGTTTGATCGGCGGTGATACCACTTATGGGCCTGCTTTAACGATCACTATACAAATCAGTGGTTTTGTTCCCCCTGAGCAAGCCTTGTTACGAGGCGGTGCTAAACCAGGTGATGGCATTTATGTCACTGGCACCCTTGGAGATGCTGGGCTAGGCTTAGCCTCTGTCCAAAAAGAAGAAGGGATCGTTTTACCGATTCCTATACAACATTATGTTGAATCGCGCCTCAATCGGCCCACGCCCCGTTTACATGAAGGCCAAGCTTTACGTGGCATTGCGAGCAGCGCCATTGATATATCCGACGGCTTGGCGGCCGATTTAGGGCATATTTTAAAAGCCAGTGCTGTAGGCGCATCGCTACAACTTGAAAAATTGCCCTTATCACAAGCCTTGCGTCAACATTTATCTTGCAAATCGGCATGGCATTTAGCTTTAAATGCTGGCGATGATTATGAACTGTGTTTCACAGTGCCGCCGAATAGAGAAACGGCCTTACGAAACGCACTAACAACCCATTCATATACTCGTATTGGCACAATAGAAACGATATCCGGTTTACGTTGCCTAGATGCTAATGGACAACTATTAACACTCAAAATGAAAGGTTATCAACATTTTGACGTATTATCGCCTTTTTTATTCAAAGAGAGAGTGGCTTGTGAACGCTTATGTTGACTTGGATAAGCATTGATTTCTCATTTAGAGTCAATAATATTATCGCCTGTTGAACAATTGGCATTGACTTTCACTATCAATGCTTGGTTTTCTGCTATATTCGCGAACCTTCCGTGGCTTCAAAACAAGCCGTGTGATTTTTTCTATTGTGGATTCGAGCTGCGATGGGAATTTCTAACCGCACAGGTGGAGGATTTGTTGATCTCACAAAACGCTCAACTCAATGAACAAGAAGGATTAGAGATGTTTTTGGAGGGAAAAGCTGAAGATTAATCTCACGCTTCGCGCAAAGCCGCTAAAAATAAGACTATGCCACAGCGAAAAGCGTGAGCTTGGAAGGTGAGGGAATGGTGGACAAGCGAGCGATAGGGCATGAGGACGAAACCCACCCGGAACGTAACCCATGCTACGTATGTTCTTCGTACCTAATGAAAACTTACCGTCAATTCATATCGGGTAGGAAGAATGGTGGGTTTTCGCCTCGCTACTAAGTACTGAACCCTAAATTTTGAGGTATTTTAATAGAAGCAACCAGGGGCATGCCCTTTGTCCTAAAATACCTGTTTATTTGTGCTTCAGTACTTACCCACCCTAGACTCGCTTTATTTCAAAAGTGATTTTTGGGTATATCGAATGACTACCACCAACCACCTGGACCACCTGGCATCATACGGCCCATACGACCCATAGTCGAATCCATATCACGGGACATAACAGCTATATTCATATTCATGATATGCATCTGTTCTGCCATTGCTGGCACAGCGGAAAGAACTATACCAATTTTTTCCAAATCCTTATGAATTTCATTGGATGAAAATAATCCGCTTCCATCTGATATGTCCATCTTTTTTCTTAGAGAATCAGAATCCAGTCTTAGTCTATGAACTAAGGTGAGTAAATCGTTCATACTGTCCTGTACCTTGAATTTAGCACCTGCTGCTTGTTCTGGTACCTCATAATTTAAAATGCCCTCTATAGCCATCATGATTCCCGTTCCGCAAGGCTGTGCTTCAGTACATCCTAGTTGGGTTCGCAACATATCAGAGTCTTCTTTAGCCCTCTGAAATAAGATGAACAAGGATGACAAGGGTGAATCTTTAGCCATCATCCCTTCCATGAGATCAGCTATCCTTTTTGTCTGAGGGTCGCCGTTGGTAGTCATTGATGGTGCAGCTTGAACTGGGGTAATCTTATTAAATCCCATGTAGAGAACCAACATAGTAAGACAGATCAAAGCAACACTAAACCAACGAAAGCGGTTTTCATTTTTGGCTACAATGCTTGTTAGCGTACTAACTGTTTCAGTCAATTGTCGAATAGATTCATCTGAATGATGAGTCATTAATACAGTCCTCCAAAAAAAAATGAGTAAAAAATAAGACAGGGTTGTTCAAAAACAGGTTAAATAGGGTTGCAAAATGGAGCCTCTAATTACCTTGAGTTGAACCATGTCTCGTATTTTAAGTAAAAATGAATGTCAAGCTTGTTTCCAAATGGGTTTGGAAATATTTTTTCTCCCCCCTCTTCGCATTTTAAGTTGAGTTATTTAATGTGCCATCGGTTTGTCGCTGAACAGACAATGTTATTTGACATTAACTGATATCATTTTACTGTGATATGCCACCCAAATCATAATGAAGCGCAATCAAAAAAACTAAGTACAACTTGATTTCATCCCCGGATTTGTTATCGGCACTCTCAATCATAAATGAAGTAGATAGGCTAAAGCATTAGCTTCAGCCTTGTCAAGAGATTTGCCAAAAAATCAATTTATTTTTTGGCTTCTATCTATTATTAATCTAGGTGTTTTTCGCTCTGCGATAAACGCTACGCACACCACAAGCACATACTTATAGATTTTCTCCATCGCGTGACAGCTTAATAGGGTATTTGGTGAGCACTGGCGTTTTTGGGAAGGGACTCATTATTAAATTGAGAAGGGTTGGTTAAACGAACATTTCATTTTAACCCTATATTTTCACAGAATGTTGTACAGACTCATGTTTTTCTTCATAATTAATTAACAATTAGTAAGGTTTTAACTCAAACTAACTATATCACAAGAAATTTAGGAGAAACGATATGATGTTTTATAACTCATTGTCTTATAATTTTGTCACATTCTCACGCTTCGCGCCAATAGACGCACGGCCGTGCGTCTATTGGCGCCTTTGCGCCTTTGCGTGAGATTGGTTTTAGATCGAACCCTTCTTTGAAAATAATTATCTGAATATTAAAAGGCTATCAACATTTTGGATAATTGATGTGATGACTGATAACTGATGTGATAACTGATATAGGATATGAAAACAAAACAACACCCCACTGTTTTGCTTATTGAAAACGATACCTCGGTAGTTGATTGGTATAAAGATTATTTGAAGAATGAACCAATGAAATTGGTACAGGTACACATTGAGGCCGCTTTAATGTACTTACAACAGGTGATCCCACAAGCTGTTTTACTGAATTTAGAATTGCCCAATAGGCATGGCATGAACATTCTCAAGCATATCCATCAACAACAACTGGGCTGTGCTGTCATCGTTATCACAACCGACAAAGCGGTTGATCTGATTGTTGAGGTGAGACGCTATGGCACTTTTGATGTTATTCAAAAACCCTTTAAAATTCATCACCTTATCTTAACACTACATCAAGCACTCAGCAAATCCTCTGAAATCCCGCCCACTGAAACTGGCCAGAAAAAAGTCAAGCCCTATTCTCAATTTATTGGCACTTCCCCCGCCATGCAGAGGGTTTACCAAAAAATCGCTCAAGTCGCGAATAGCAAAGCTTCTATCTTGATTACTGGGGAAACGGGCACGGGTAAAGAACTCTGCGCTCAGGCGCTTCATCAAGCCAGTCAACGTCAGAATAAGCCGTTTTTTGCCCTCAATTGTGCCGCCATTCCAGACAACTTGATAGAAAGTGAATTATTTGGACATGTCAAAGGCGCTTTTAC
>JAYQWI020000821.1:0-2848 GCA_035871815.2 Candidatus Parabeggiatoa communis | reverse complement strand
CAAAAATGATTCATGATCGTCAGTCTCGTATGGAATGTCATATTGCACGGGAAGGTTTGATTATAGATATCGATAAACTGTAAGACCACTTCAAAAATACCACTGGCAATCCCACAAGGGATTGCCCCTGCAATATTCAATGGCATATAGGGGCATTGGGCTGAACTGGGGTATTTCATTTTTGGTTAAATGTTTAAATTTTTTTCACTCTACAATGAGTTCATTCGTAAAGGAAATGTTGCTTCAAGGCTTTTGAGATGGAATAGGGTGAAACAGTGCAAAAACCACCAACACCAGCTGATTTAGGTATTGAGCTTGTTTTAGTAACTCCTCTTCTTGATCCCCCTTGCAAAAACACAACACACGATAGAACAATTCTATATACAAACCCAAAACATCTCTCACACTTCCCCATAAAATTTACTCAGGTAACGGTACTTTAATCTCTTTTCTTTCCAAAATAGCATCCCGCGCCACTAAAGCAGGCGGATACTTGATCCGCAAATCCCCCCGACTTGTTGATAAGCTTCAAATAACCCAGGTTGTTTCAACCCCTCCATTTGCTCTGCTAACCAGATTGCTCGCATTTCGTCAGATAATGATGATGTTTCTGTTATTTCAGCCAGATGCGAAGCTACCACCGTAAATGGATAACGATTATTCATGTTATTAGCATCAATAATCATTAATTCATCCTCTCCCACTGATAAATCTAAAACCGAAGTTAATCGTGTCTCGAACGGCTCTTGATTTTAATATCAGTAAAACTCAAAACTGGCATGAACAGTGACTGTGTTTTGTTCATAAATAAAATTCAGAAGTTCATAAATGAGCTTATTTTTTGGCCTTTATTTAAAAACAGGAAAATAAACGCTAAAGACGCTAAAGACGCTGGCCCTTAAAAATCTCTTGCGTTCTTTTGCGTGTGTGCGTTCGTTCCCAACATACTCACTTAAAATATCCGTCTGTTGAAGTTTCTTCTTTTCCGACGCAAGCCGCTTACAAATTACAAATTACAAATTACAAATTAGGAGAACGGATATGCCCCTCCAACTACAAGGCAAATCAATTTTAGTTCGCCAAACCCTCCCTGAGGATGCCCCATTATTGTTTCGTGCCTATCAAGATAAAGCCTTTCTCAGTGCCTATTCTTCCAACCTTCAGGTACCTGAAAGTGAAGCGCAATTGAGACAAATATTACAACAGCGTTTGGAATATTCTCCAGCACAGCTGCATTTTGCAGAATGTCTGATACTGCATAAAAAGCACGGTGCCATTGGTATCGCTTCCCTCAGCGATTATTCCACCATGCATCACCGAGCCGAATATTTGATTGGCCTATTTTCTCAAGAACACCGCAACGCAGGCTATGGTTTAGAAGCCACTTTGCTGATGATGGAATTGGCTTTTAATCACTTTAGGCTTAATAAAATCTATACCTATACCTATGAAGATAACCCGCTTTCTCGGAAAATGACGCAGAATTTTGGGTTTCAGCAAGAAGGTATTTTGCACAATCATCACTATTCCTATCAAACCCAAACATACCTTACCCTGTATCATTTTGGATTATCTCAAGAAGATTTTCGGCAAAATCGCAACATGGCTCGATGGGCACGCAAATTACTTGCTAGAGACATTACCGAAGCGCCTTCTACCCCTCCCCCATCGGCACCTCCTCAACAAATGACAGGCCCCTCCAATTTTGAATTTTTGGCTTCCCCTCAATTTAATGCTTGGTTAGCCGAGCAACGAGTCAGCCTCGCTTTTACGAGTAATCAAACCGGCAAACTCTTTTTGGTGGGTTTACAACCCAATGGGCGCTTATCTATTTTTGAACGGACTTTTAATCGCTGCATGGGATTACATGCTACCGCTGATACTTTATATATGAGTACCCTGTATCAACTGTGGCGTTTTGATAATGCCTTACAGATGGGGCAAATTTATCAAGGCTATGATCGTCTTTATGTGCCACAACTGGCTTACACCACTGGCGATTTAGAGATTCACGACATCAATATCGATGCACAGGGCAAACCCGTTTTTATCAATACACTATTTAGCTGTCTTGCGACTGTCAGTGAACAACATAGTTTTCAAGCACTGTGGCAACCGCCTTTTATTTCTAAACTAGTCGCAGAAGATCGTTGTCATCTCAATGGCTTAGCTCTGCAAGATGGACAACCACGTTATGTTACCAGCGTTAGTCAAAGTGATGTCGCCGACGGTTGGCGGGAAAATCGGCAAGCGGGCGGTACTGTCATTGATGTCCAAACCAACGAAATCATGCTCAGCGGTTTATCTATGCCCCATTCACCCCGTTATTACCAAGGTAAACTCTGGTTACTCAATTCAGGCACTGGCGAATTGGGTTATCTTGAATCTGATCACTTTGAACCCGTCACTTTTTGCCCTGGGTATTTACGGGGTTTACGTTTCGTAGGGCATTTTGCCATCGTGGGTTTATCTAAACCACGTCTTTCTAAAACTTTTAGTGAGCTTAAATTGAACGAGACTCTAAAAGAAAAACAAACTCACTGTGGTTTGCAAATCATCGACTTACGCACAGGCGAATGCGTTCATTGGCTGCGGATTTCTGGCAGGGTTGAAGAATTATACGATCTGGCAGTCTTGCCGGGGGTACAACGTCCGATGGCACTTGGACTCAAAACGGATGAAATTCAAAGGCTAATCACCATTGCGCCATAAAATTTTGCCTAAAATTGGATTATTTTGGATTTGAACTATACTTCATAAGAATGCATGGTTTAATTTTAGGCTCACGCAGAGCCGCAGAGACGCAGAGAATAAGAGAAGATTGAATTGAGGATTAGACAAGCCTGTG
>JAYQWI020000820.1:0-6157 GCA_035871815.2 Candidatus Parabeggiatoa communis | reverse complement strand
ATTTCATAAACCAGTTCATCTGGCTTGATTTTTCGATCATCCGCTTTGAGCGTCAGCAATTTGCACATCAGAGAATGCTTCTTGATGAGATCGCGGCTCTTTTCCGCTTTCACTTTGATCACATCAAAAGGATGATACACCTTGCCATCTTGGCTCTCAAAGGCGTACCAGAATCGTTTGGTTACAGGCTTCCGCCAGACAGCATCATCTGTGTAAATGACAATACTCCATACCGGTTTCTTTTTCAACAGCCAAGCATAACAGGAATATTCGTAGACACGTTCTGAAATATCCTCTTTTTCACTCTGATGCTCGATCTGGATCACGATTTCTTGGAGTCTGCCGTCAATCTCTACTTCCATTGTCAAAAAGAGATCGCCTTTCAGACTTTCTTTAAGACT
Source organism: Candidatus Parabeggiatoa communis (assembly GCA_035871815.2). Classification (GTDB taxonomy): domain Bacteria; phylum Pseudomonadota; class Gammaproteobacteria; order Beggiatoales; family Beggiatoaceae; genus Parabeggiatoa; species Parabeggiatoa communis. The sequence goes on along the minus strand of JAYQWI020000820.1, from coordinate 5,756 downwards.
CTCGTATTTACTGATAAATTCCTTATCAATAAAGGTATATTCCCCTATTTCAATATGAGGGAAGTAGTGTTCAAAAAATTCTCTGGTAAATGCCGTGATCAACCATTTGAACAAGGCATCGTGTGATTTGGGATTGATCATTTTTTGATCCTTTCAGATTAGGTTAGCCAGTAGGCTTTAATCTCTTTCAGGTTTTCGGTTAGTTTTTGGCAAAATGACAAATTGGCAAGTCACCAATCCAAAGCCATTTCCAAAAAAGGGGGGCAACGGGGGGCAACCACAAGGGATTGCCCCTACATTATAAAATATACCCGCCCACCATTGTTCAATCGTACAATGGCAATTCATTAATGGGCCAACGTGGATGTACGCTAAATTCTAGCGGCTCACTTTGGCCGGCTGCAAGACGTAAAGCACCTGCATAGGCTATCATTGCACCGTTGTCGGTACAAAAGATTGGGCGGGGAAAATACACCTCAGTCTCCATTTGATCGGACAAAAGTGTCAAATGAGTGCGTAAACGTTGATTCGCAGCCACACCACCGGCAATGACTAAACGGGTTAAACCCGTTTGTTGTAGGGCGCGACGACATTTTATCGCTAAAGTCTCTATCACGGCCTCTTCAAAGGCGCGTGCGATATCGGCGCGAGTTTGTTCAGTTTGTTCTTGTGCTCGCCAAGTTGTTAAAACAGATGTTTTTAAACCACTGAAACTAAAATCTAAACCTGGGCGTTGCGTCATCGGGCGAGGAAAGTGAAAAACATCAGGATTGCCCTGCTCGGCTAAACGCGCCAAAGCCGGGCCGCCTGGATAGCTTAATCCTAATAATTTTGCCGTTTTATCAAAGGCCTCGCCAGCGGCATCATCGACCGATTCTCCCAACAAGGTATATTGCCCCACCTTTGCAACTTCTAGCAATTGAGTATGCCCTCCAGAAACGAGTAGCGCCAGAAAGGGATAAGTCGGGGCATTTTGTTCAAGTTGTGCGGCCAATAAATGGCCTTCAATATGGTGGACACCGATGGCGGGCACTTGCCACGTCCAAGCGAGGCTACGGCCTACGGCCGCGCCAACCAATAAGGCCCCAATTAAACCCGGCCCAGCCGTATAGGCTACCCCATCAATCTGATCAAATCCTGTATTACAATCGTTTAATACTTTTTTGATCAAAGGAATTAATTTGCGAACATGATCGCGGGAAGCTAATTCCGGTACGACACCGCCATATTGGGCATGTAAATCAATTTGGCTATACAAATCATGTCCCAATAAACCGTGTTCAGTGTCATACAAAGCGATACCGGTTTCATCGCAAGACGTTTCTATTCCTAATACACGCATATCAATTTTCAGATCAAATCGTCAATTATCACAATTTTTTTTCAACACAGAGAACACAGAGTAGCACAGAGTGCCACAGAGAATAAGTCATTCACCTTACCCCCTATCCGTTTTCAAATTCTTCTCTGTGGTCCTCTGTGGTCCTCTGTGAACTCTGTGTTGAAAAAAAATCACAATCAATGAGCAGGGATTGCCCCTACATTTTCCGTATAATCGTCTCAGGTATCAGTTCTCGGATAGCTTGAATGATATCCTCATTGGCTAATATTTCATTATAGGACAGATTTTGTAATGAGGGTTCTAAGCAATGTCGTGTACGACAATCCTGCAAGACATATCGTTGCACCCCTAAATCAGCTAATGCAGTGGCTAATGCCAATACATCGCTCTCATTTAACAATTGCGGATGTACCGTGGTGCGAAATTCGTAGGCGACACCCGATTCAAGTACCCTTTTCGCACTTTCTAAGGGCTGTTTGCCGCTGTTAGCGACACCCGTAGTCGCCGCATAATTCTGAAAAGGGGCTTTAATATCAAAACCAACCCAATCCAAAAAGGGAAGTAATTCGGCTAAACGTTTTGAATGAATACCGGCCGTATGCAATCCAATTTTAAACCCTAAATCGCGAACACGCTGCACAGCCTCTAACAACCCCTTCTGCAAAGTCGGTTCCCCACCACTGAAGACAACCGCATCAAGTAAACCTTGACGACGTACTAAAAAGGCTTCAACTTGCTGCCAACTTAATGTCGGCTGAACCTGAAAATCTAAAAGAGAGGTATTTTGACAATAGCCGCAACGCCAAGCACACCCTTGGCAAAAAATAACAGCGGCTAAATGATCAGGAAAATCTATTGTTGTGAAGGCGGTTAAACCGCCAATAGATAAGGTGGGGCAGGTTGTAGACATATATCAATGACCAATTATCAATGAACACCTCAGTTGTTTATTTAGTAGGGGCGAACCTACGTGTTCGCCCTCAAATGATGATAAAACTCAATGAACGTGATGACTTTCTCGAAAATGCACTCGTTCAGCATGTTCACTTTGTTTACCCGGATTAAATGCCGAAATAGGCCGATGGTAACCCATAACACGAGTCCATATCTCCGTTTTTGTCCGTTCCGACGCTTCTAAAAGTATCTGCCCTTGTGAATCGGTTAAATCAGATGTGGATAAAATCTGTGGTACGCTTTTAATCATTTCAACTTCCTTTATTACTTTTTCTGGTTAATACGTTCTTGATCACAAAGTGGACAAAATTCATGTTCCCCCGCTAAATATCCATGCACTGGGCAAATGGAAAACGTCGGGGTAACGGTTATATAAGGTAAACGGTAATTTTCAAGCACCCGCCGCACCAAAGTCTTACAAGCTTGTGCGCTGGAAATGCGTTCATTCATGTATAGGTGCAATACCGTATTGTGTACAAACACAAAGCTATTGTTTCCCGCCAGATAATTATGATTGTGTTCTGTGGTTAAATCATAAAAATCATTGTCTTGCACATCCACTTTGGAAGTGCTTAACACGCGCACAATAGGTTTGTGTCGTTTCAATCTATTAGATATATCGGCTTTAATAAACGCCTTTCCCCTCTGTAAGGGCAATTTTTCTTTGAGTAAAGTGGCTTGATACGCAGGAATCAATATCCGGTAAAAATCAACTTCATTCTCTCTTTTTGAGTGTTGTCTTGATTTTGAAACCAAAATACCGGCTATCGTACATACTTCAACAATATCATCAGCTAACGGTTCAGAATGCGTGCGATATTCAATATCGCCGTCTTTTTTACCAATATGCCCATCGCTATCAATTAAACCGGCGAGAAAACTATAAACGTTTTCTTTTGAAAACAGGCATTTAAGGTTTGCAGGTATGACGATGTGATAAGTCTTCCCTGAAAAAAAATTATACTGGAACAGAAAATCGCTTACCGCTTTTTTAGCGGTACTGATCATAAACCGTTTTTCACGGCGTTTGTCATCATTTTGAGAGGGTTTAACCTGACAATCAAAATAACGCTCTAAAATGTCGGCAATCTTGTTTAATGAATCTTGCTCATCTGAAAAAAAGTGTACAGCATATCTGGTGCTGACGAAATGATACTCGCCTCTATTATCTTTTTGCATTTGAGGTACCGAACCATCACCGCCTCTATTTTTATCAAGTCGATATAGCGAACCATTACCAATAAAAAAGCCAATCAGATAAGCTAAGTCTGAATGAAGTTGACTGGTTTCTGGCAAACAGTTTTGTGCATTTTGCAAAATGTAATCGCCTGGCTTAAGCTCATCTGCCCGTTTTTCCACAACGGTGTATTTTGGCAATGTACTATACTCTTCTCGACACGCTGGGCTTGATTTTAAATGAACGGCAAAAGCCTTAACATTCTTCAACGGTTTCGCGCATAAAGGGCATTGATAACGAAAAGCGATTTTCTCCATCACAAAAAAGGGATGCCAATCACTTGTCGTGATTTCAAGGCCTCTTTCCGCAAGCACTTTTATCTTATGATGTTTCGCGACATCAATTGTCACTGCATCGGTTATTAAATCCCATTCACTTTGCCCCGTCTTTGGGTTATAGCTGAGTGCCTTGATGGGCGACAAGGATTTAAAATGCTGGACAACCTCCTCTATCTTGAAAGCCCCTTTATCAGTAATCACCTTATTCCCTTTCTCAATACAGCCTCCCGTATACAAAATTTGAAGCTCATCTTGAAGTGCCAAAGCTTCAAACGGATCATCCGTCAAACCAACAGGCAATTGAGAAGAATTAGTATAATAAGGCCGTTCAGGCGTACCCGCTTGAATAATATCAGGAAAACGTTTTTTATCCTCTTTCGCAAAGCGATAAGTGGTGCCTTCAGCAGGGGTCGCTTCCAAGTTATACATATGGCCGGTTTCTTCCTGAAACAATACTATCCTATTACGAATATATTCTAACAAACGAATCGCAAACGAAACGCCCCATTCTGTTGTAATATCCTCTTGATCATCCGTGAAATTGCGAATCATCTCATTAATCCCATTCACCCCTAAAGTCGAAAAATGATTCCGCAAAGTCCCTAAATAACGCTTCGTAAAAGGAAATAAGCCATTATCCATATGTTCTTGAATCACCGCACGCTTCACTTCCAAGCTATCTCTACCCAACTCAAGTAGCGTATCCAAGCGTTGATATAAACCCGCTTCGTCACCTTTATATAAATAGCCTAAACGAGCGCAATTAAGAGTTAGGATCCCTAATGAACCCGTCTGTTCACTTGAACCAAATAACCCATTCCCCCGTTTAAGCAGTTCAGTCAGATCAAGCCTCAACCGACAACACATCGAGCGAACCATATTAGGTGTCATATCAGAATTAACGAAGTTGCTATTATGGCTCAACACAGTGTTTGCCAGTAAAAACAAATGATCCTGACTATCCACTTCGAGATCAACCATATTCATTTCTTGGTTAATCCGTTCTAAATCAATGATTTCCACTTCACCTTCAGTTGAAATCAAGCCATCTTCTAAAGTCAAAGCATCTGCACGTTTTAAACCCTGAGCAGTGGGAAAACGGTGATTTTCAGAACAACAAATACTCTCCACCCCTTTCAACGTGATGACAATCCCCGTTTTTTGGAGGGTTTTAAAGCTATTTTTGACCGCCTTATATTGCCCATCGCTACCCATAACCTGATCTGACAAGGTAATCTCTTTAATCTTTTTGATGCCTTTATCCGTCAAAATGGCCGTATCTTCTGCCAAACAAAAATAGGGCAAGCCATACTTTGCCGTCATTTCAAACAGCAAATCCACATTAGGGCTATCCCACGGAAAATCAGATGTGATATTGTAAGTGGGTAGTGGAAAAGTGAATATCCGTCCCTTCGCATCCCCCTCCGTCATCACCTCAATAAAGGCCCGATTAATCATATCCATTTCAGGCTGCAAATCGCCATAGCTGAAAGGCATTTCTTCCCCACCAATATAAGGAATTTGATCACGTAAATCCTCTGGACACACCCAATCAAAAGTCAGGTTCGTAAAAGGCGTTTGACTATTACCCGTAATAAAGACACAGCCCTGCCTACGGGCAATCCAATAACTGGAACGTGTCGTCGGACACCACACTTTACCTTGATACTTCACCTTTTTTTGACTGGTAAACAGAATCGGGCCAAAACGCTTTTTGACAAACGTAATCAAATACGATGTATTACCCTGAGTCGTCTTGTATTCAACAACTTGAGTGCCATAACCCACCAAAGCGGCTAATTCTTGAAAACCATCAACAATCTGCTTATCTTCAATTAAAATATGAAAATGTTTTTTCTTGGTATGTCCAGATCGATAGAGATGAATAAACCGCTTAATTTGCCTTTCCGAACATTGCCTCAAGATATCAATAGGCAATTCTTGT
>JAYQWI020000819.1:0-7541 GCA_035871815.2 Candidatus Parabeggiatoa communis | reverse complement strand
ACAACCCATCCTACGTTCGCTTGGCTGCCTCACCACATACGACATCCCATGTTTGCATCCCGTTTTCATATTCTTTAAATAGTACTTCTTTATTAAGCTCTTTTATCCATTTTAAGTCGTTCTGTATATCTTCAGAATCTGTCGCATAAAAAACTAAAACAAAATCATTACCCGTTGAATTAAAAAGCCCTTCATCCTTAAGCTCTTTTAAGATATTTACAATAGTCTTAAAAACCTTCTCTTTATGTTTCATAAAAGAATCGTCAAAATATTCAACGTTGAACAACTTTAAACTTAGATTATTCAATTCATCATTAGGAATACCCTCTTCAAACCATTCAGCAGGATACCAACGATAATATTCTGATACTTCATCTGGATATTCTTTCCAATTATTTTCTAAATGAGATATTGTGTTGAAAGAAGCTGAAATACTTCCTGCGTCAGAATCTGAAAATAAACTAAAACCGCAAACATTTTTGCTATTAATCGAAAGAAAAATCTCTTTAGTTGCCTTTTTTAGTTTTTTTTCAAATTCATCAAAATCAAAATTTGTCATAACGTTTTTACTCTTAGAGGAGCTATCAAAACTCTGAAAAAGGTCATTTTTTCAAACCCGTTAAAAAATTAAAGTGAATAAAAACAAATGTTTGTATTATTTATTTTTCCTTAAAATCAATGAAAAAGCTATAGCGTTTCCCGCTTGCATAAGGTACAAAATAATGCTATTAAATATCTACTTTTTAACCTTTAAATTAAAAGGAGTTTCCAATGCCAAAACGAGATGAGATAGATTTCACAAAAAAAATAGTGCCCGCCTACGATAGTGAATGACACGGGAACGTGGTAGGCATTATAACAAGCGTTATAGAAAAGGTGAGTTTCGCTATCTCTAGCGAAAACCACCCGACACAACCCATCCTACGCTCGAACATTTGGCGCACCCATGCTACGCTCGCTATAGATGGACTTTTTGAAGGGGGACTCATTTATCTTTTCTTTTAAATAATAAATAATAATTAATAACAAATGTATTATATATTCTACTCCAAAAAGGGATTTTTTTCGCACAGGGTAATTGTGACAAAATTCGAGCTTGTTTTTCAGCAAGTTCAGGGTTGAGTTCTATAAATTCAATAATAGCAGCGATAGCGTCCTGATGACGGCCCAGCTGATAATATAACACTTGAGTACGTGCAAACCAAGCTTTAAAATAATCCGATTTGAATTCGATAGCTTTACCATAACTTGCTATCGCTTCCTCGTAATGACCTAATTCGCGTAGCGCAGCACCACGATGATACCACGCCTCTTCATTATCGGGTTTAAATTTAAGAGTCATATCATAACTCTCTAGCGCTTCTTTATAACGACCTAATTTATAGAGCGTAATACCACGACGACACCAAGCCTCTTCATCATTAGCTTTAATTTGAATCACTTGATCAAAATTGACCAATGCTTTTTCATAATTCTCTAAATCTAATAGAAGACAACCACGATTATACCAAACGTTGTGATAATTGGGTTTTAATTGGATAGCCTTATCATAACTAGCTAATGCTTCTTCATAATTTTCTAAATCTACCAATGTTCTGCCACGATAATCCCAAGCCAAATAAGAATCTGGTTTTAACTGAATCACTTTGTCATAATTGACAAGAGCTTCTTTATGGCAATTGGAGTCATTAGCCAGCAAAGCCGCTCGATTCAACCAAGCTTCATAGAAATCAGGCTTAAACTGAATAGCTTTATCATAACTGGCTAAACTTTCTTGATAGAGACCTAATGTATAGAGAACAAGACCTCTATCAAACCATGCTTCGTAATAATCAGGTTTGATTTGAATAGCTTTTTCGTAATTAGCCATTGCTTTTTCATAATGTCCTGACTCAAATAATTTATTACCTTGTTTGCGCCAAGCTTTATGATTATTATATTTGGATAACTTTGCCATAACGACCTCTTTTTATTATAAAAAATATCAGGGCAGGGTTTAAAATATTTTCGCTGATAGGCTGAATCCAAAAGGTTTTTTCTCGTTTTTCTCGTTACCAAGCTCTGTTTGATAATGCCTGTTTGCTAAGCTCTACTTGGCGAAGTTCGCACGCCATTCTGCCATAAATATACACAATGGAATAACGCCAATATTCTAGCAAATCCATATAACTTGCGTTTGACGGATTATAATGGATGTTCTGCGAAAAACAAGGAATACACGCCAAGCAGAGCTTGGCAAACAAGCATTACCAAGCAGAACTTGGTAACGAGAAAATAGAGGTGTTCAAACCATGGAGATTGGGACTCATGGGTTGCAAGCCAAGCAGCAGAGCTTGGTAACGAGAAACAAGATACGAATAGATGATTTTAACGCCTGATGGGTCGGTAAAAGACTTCTTCAAACCGTTGGCGTAATATTCGTAGGCATAACTCAAGCTAAATGGCCCATAATCGACCGTTTTGCTCAATTGTCTCCCCAGAACATCATAAGTATAAGTTGCCGGTGTGCTGTCATCGGAGAAAACCGAGCGGTTTGATTATCTGCCTCATCATACTCGTACCGCGTTGCCTCCTGATTGGGGCGAATCACTTTGAGCAAATTATCGTTCTTATCATATTCATAACGAGTGAAATGTTTGAGTTTTGGGAATGGGCAACAAAAATAACCTGACCTGCCTTTGCGTGTAGAGGAATGGTGGGTTTCGCTGTCGCTCTACCCACTCTACGCTCGCTCTATTTTTTAAAGTATATTATATACTTTATACCATACTATTTTGACTTATGTATAACGATGAGAGCAGAGCTTGGTAACGAGAAAATAATTAAGTATCGTGTCCCCCGAATTCCACCTGTCCCCTTTTCTTTTCGGAGGTTTACCTATTTGAATTATTTTCCCCAAGAGTGCCACTTGAGTTCCGTAGAGTCTCGCCAAAGCCCCTTACCAACGTCTAGGTTAGTGATAGGATAGAGCGATTGATCTGCACCTAATAGCGTTCCTAGTGATACCACTCGAATATTTTCTTTTGCTACATCAGGTCCCGCACCGGCGAACAATTCCCACTGATCCTCTTCCCAACGCACCGCTTCAGTAATTGGTTCTCCTTGAAGAGCGTCAAGATTTGTTACAGCAGTTGACTGTTCTGGCACAGGGTACTTCCATTTTTCGTTTAGCCATTGCCATACTGGCTCAGAGATCGCATTCCATTGTTTAGTTAAGTTTGGGATATCAATAGTCCAGTGCACCTGATCAGGTATGATCTGTAAAGCTGAAATCTCACTTGTGTTGTAGAAATCCAGCGCACCTAAGATCATCATATCGCTCCATGAAGCATCCACTCTACGAAGTGAAAAAATACCTAGCGAATCGACCTTAATGTTTAATTCTTTCCAAGCAGTTCCTGCTCTGAGTTCCACCACAATATCATTAATTATTCGATGGACATCATCGACCGAATAAAACAAAGCTCCAGCCAAAATAAGTTCAACACCAACTTTTTGATTAACGCCTATAGTATAAGCGAACCTTGGTGATGTTCCTCCCAAAATTAGGTTAATATGGTGTCCATGCTCGGCTATGTTTAGCCTGATTTTCTCCAACATAGCGCTTTTATCAATCATTATCTGTGAACCTCCTTATGGCAAGGGACACACAATATTGCTAAATTATCTTTAGTTGTTTGGCCGCCGTCAGCATGCCTTTCAATATGGTGACCACGAGCTTCGTCTATATTAATCTTTTTACCACAACGATCGCAGGACCCACCTCGTTCCTTCAGCACCCTTTCTTTTTCTGTCTTTGTCCAAACTCGTCTAGAGTCACGTTCACTAGATGGAACTGAACCTTTACCTTTCGGAGACTGAGGTATACATAATTTTGTAGTTTCTTCCGCATTATGGACCAGAACCCATCGAGCCCAACAAAGAAATTGTGCGTATTGGCAACAGTAAGGTTATACACCTTTTCAGTGCGAACACTGGTATCGACTTCCTTAACAACAACTGTCGTGCCATTGTGTAACTCTAAAACCTGCCCAACTTTCAAGGTACTGGCCGGATTCCAGCCTTTGCCCTTGATATAGAAGGGATGCTCGGCGGTGGCTTCTATGGATTTGCCAGAGTCTAGCATTATCTCAATCAAGCGGTACGGTTGCTCACTGATAATCAAGTCGGTCACGAGCTGGTAGCTGGTCGTTTCCGTGTTTTCGTCCATTGAGAGGACTTTGTCACCGACTTTGATTTCTTCAATCGGTTTGAGGCCTTCTTCTGTGTGAACCAAGGTACCAGCAGGGAAGCTGTTTCCTATTGGACAACTTTCTGGAGGTGATGCTTTTCTGGGTTTGCCTAGTTTGGGTCGGCGGCAGCCCCAGTTTAGAGGATTAAGGCAGGAACGCCAGCAGTTATTTTCGACGAATCCGCAGGCCGCTCCGCCTATTGCGTTGGCTATGACGTTGGTGGCGGCGCAGGCGGCGACACAGCGGGCGTATTGTGTGGCGGCTATGCCGATTAGGGGGGCGATTTCGCCTGTTGGATCGTATAAATTAACGGGATCGCTGTGGGCGTAGAGGTAGCCGTTTAAGCCGCCTTCTAAACCGATTGGATCGAATTGCAGGTAGCGGCCTGTGCTGGGATCGTAATCTCTCTGGTAGTTGTAGTGTAACTCTGTTTCGCTATCGAAGTATTGGCCGGGAAAACGTAGGGGGTTGTCTATCAAATCGGTTTCGACTTGGGCTTCGCCGAAGGCTTTGTAGTGGGCTTCCCAGACGATGTTGCCCTGACTGTCTGTCAGCTTTTGGGGTGTACCGAGTTGGTCATTTTGGTACCAGTAATAGCTGCCGTTTTGGGTTTGGAATAGGGGATCGCTGGTCCATAAGCTGTCAGGCAAGTAACCGTAACCCTTTATTTCTACGCCATTTTCGTCGTATTCGCCTACCAAGCCTTCGTCGCTGTACAAGAAGTAGGTTTTGACACCTTCTACTTCTTTCCATAAACGGCGGCCGAAGGGATCGTAACCGTTCTTCTTTTACTGGTGGTAATATTCGACATGGATATGTCTTTTTCCAAAAGGATAATTTTTCATTCCAATAAGTCATTACCTATTTCCTTACCTTATAATAAAAAATTAACTTTAAACGTCTACACTAGGCTCGTTGAGTGGGAATGCTTCAATCTCAAGGGCTAGGGCAAAGGATTGCCACAAGAACAAAGGGTATGTAGGGCAATTCTTTGTTCAAGCTCCTTAATATTGAGATATTGAAAAATTGAGATTATTGAAAATCTTTTTATCTTGACCATTTTTCGTATAACTTATTGATTTATTTGAATAAATACAATTTTACGACCCCAGTGCCAAGCTTTTAGAACCCCTATAAACTTTAAGATACTAAGCTATTTACCTATGCAGGTTATTCTTTCTTGCTTTAATTTTTCAATTTGATTGATGTATTCTTCGTATGCTTCCTCTATTTTTGTCAAACATATATTGTGCCACAATTCTATTAACGCATTTCTGTCATAATTCTCAATTTCCATCTCCCCTCCAAATCCTATCCATTCCTCTTCTCTCTTAATTTCACCCTCCTCCTGAGAATACGCGATTTCATGTTCAGCTTCACAAAATCCAATGTATGAACATAACTTATGTTCATTACCGATTAAACAATGAAATCCTTCCTTTTTGGGACCATATTTGCAAAATGAAGGTATTGGGGCATTTTCATGTTGCTTAAATAAGCAAATAATTTCAACAATGACATGTATCATATTATTTTGATTTTGTTTAGTTTAATTGTTGACCTTTTGCTGATATTTGTTCTGAAAAATATCCTTTTTAATAACGGATTATTGGTGAATAATCATTTAAAAACGTTACCATTACCACTTCTATGGCTGATTCAATTTAGTTTAAAATAGACACTAATATAGAGTCTTTTGCAAAACTATGTGCATATAAAAATCAATAACTTACATATTATTAAGTACTCGTAAATTATTAATTCTAAGTTGAGCATTGGAGTTTTGCAAGTTCTTCATATGTGTGGAAATAAATTGTACACAAACAAATCCATTATAACAATAGAGTTTATACCGATTTAACGTCACTTTTTGATTTATATAAAATGCTTATTTTTTATATAAAACTAATAAAATCAATCATTTAAATTAAATCGGTATAATGTATCATGAAATATCATTTATTTTGGATGATAGTCCACAATTTCTTCAATCACAACACATTCATCTTCCCTATAACGATATACAATGCGTACTGCACCTTTGCCTTTTCCCGAACCTGGCAAATTCATAGACCATTGTCCTTTCCTATCTTTAGTCAAGGGATGTTGAGCCTTTCCTGGCTTATCTTGACATAAAAGTTCTAATGCCTTTTCATACCCTGTTTTCTGTTTACCTTTAAGAGCATCTGCCTTTTTGACAACTTCCTCTTCTTCAACGATAGTTCTCCATCCACAACCTTCTTTAGGTGGAATTTTAATGTTATGCACCAACACCCCATCCTCACCAACAAAGTAATTATGGGTATTAGCGACGCTGAGATTATACACCGTTTCAGGGCGAATGCTAGTCAAAACGTCTTCAACAACAACGGTTGTACCATTGTGCAATTCCAAAACTTGCCCAACTTTCAAGCTACTAGCTGGATTCCACCCTTTACCTTTGATATAGAAAGGATGATCTGCTGTTGCTTCAATGGATTTCCCAGAGTCTAGTGTTATCTCAATTAAGCGATATTGCCGTTCACCTTGAATCAAATCAGTCACGAGTTGATAGCTCGTCTTTCCTGTGTTTTCATCCATTGAGAGGACTTTTTCACCGATTTTGATTTCTTCAATCGGTTTGAGGCCTTCTTCTGTGTGAACCAAAGTACCAGCAGGGAAGCTGTTTCCTATTGAACAACTTTCTGGAGGCGATGCTTTTCTGGGTTTGCCTAGTTTTGGTTTGCGGCCGCCCCAGTTTAGAGGGTTGAGACAAGAACTCCAGCAGTTGTTTTCGACGAATCCGCAGGCTGCGCCACCTATTGCGTTGGCTATGACGTTAGTGGCGGCGCAGGCGGCTAGACACCGTGCGTATTGTGTGGCGGCTATGCCGATTAGGGGGGCGATTTCGCCTGTTGGATCGTATAAATTAACGGGATCGCTGTGGGCGTAGAGGTAGCCATTTAAACCGCCTTCTAAACCGATGGGATCGAATTGCAGGTAGCGGCCGGTGCTGGGATCGTAATCTCTCTGGTAGTTGTAGTGTAACTCGGTTTCGGCATCGAAGTATTGGCCTGGAAAACGTAGGGGGTTGTCTATCAAATCGGTTTCGATTTGGGCTTCGCCGAAGGCTTTGTAGTGGGCTTCCCAGACGATGTTGCCCTGATTGTCTGTCAGCTTTTGGGGGGTGCCGAGTTGGTCGTTTTGGTACCAGTAATAGCTGCCATTTTGGGTTTGGAATAAGGGATCGCTTGTCCAGAAGCTGTCGGGTAAATACCCGTAACCCTTTATTTCTACGCCATTTTCGTCGTATTCGCCTACTAGGCCTTC
>JAYQWI020000818.1:0-2602 GCA_035871815.2 Candidatus Parabeggiatoa communis | reverse complement strand
ATCTCACCGCCTGTCTGGAACCGCCTTAAAGGATAAAGAAACACGAGTGCCAATCAAACTCAAGTTTCAAGCTTGCGAGGACAAAAGTGGTTTCAAGCATAAGATGAGACTCCACAAACAAAATAGGTTGCTAATGTACATTAAAATGTACATCTTGTAAACAGACTTGCTTAAGTACTGAACCACAAATAAACAGGTATTTTACCGCAAAGAGACGCGATGCCTCGCGTCTCTACAATTCGCGGTTTCGTAGAGACGCGATGCCTCGCGTCTCTAATTACAAATAAACATTGCTTCTATTAAAATACCTGAAAATTTATGCTTCAGTACTTATATGACAATAAATTGAGAAACGAAGTTCAGCGAAGCTAAATAAACGAATTAAAAATCGATTAAGGGATTCTGAAAAATTATAAATATCCCATAATAGTGTTTTCCGTTCTCATGACGTACAAAGGCAAATCATTGGATGATTATTATTTTCCGAGTGCCTTATAAGTTGGAAGGTTTTTTAATCAAATGACCTGCCTATTGCCAAAATCTTTTTATAATCAACAACTTAAGGAGTTTAAAATATGTCGACAATTACGACAGAAGAATTGGCTAAATTTCGTAGTGCTTTACAGCATGATGAGGAAGCCATGAAATCATTGAATATGGTTGAAAAATGTCATGGCAATTTGGATGAAGCTATGGAGATTATGATGGCCAGAGCCGGTATGGAACCTAAACGCGGTGGTGATTATTGGGATAAGATCATCAAGGAGTTGCGTCATTTTATCTGCGATCCCGATTTTAAGGATTTTTTTATAAATGATGCCTATGCCTTGGCACTCGGATTTTTGTTAGCGAAAACCACTCATCCGGCCACTATCCTGATTTTAGTGATACTGTATATTTTCAGAAAAGGGATTAGCCATTTTTGCCAATCTGAACAAGTCGCTTAATCTTATTGTTTCGGGAATGAGCTTAGCCATTCCCGAAATCAACAGGAAAAATACTATGGCTAAAACGATTTTGATTTTGATTGCTAATCCTCGTGATACCGTAAAATTAGATGTGAATCAGGAATTTGAGGCAATAGAAAAGATTTTTGAAGGAAATAGTCAGTTTATCGTCCAAAAGAAATTAGCCGCAACGCCTGATGATTTATCGGATGCTTTACTCACCTATCGACCCAATATTGTGCATTTCATTGGACATGGTGAAGGTGAAGAGGGTATTAATTTAGTGAATAAAGAAGGCCTTTGTTTTTTAGTCAGTACAAAACAGTTATGCGGTATTTTTGAGCTTTTTTCTTCACAGATTGAATGCGTCTTTTTAAATGCTTGTCATTCTATTGTTCAGGCAAAATCAATGGTGAAACATATTGAATATGTTATTGGGATGCAAGATGAAATTCAGGATAAAACGTCTAAAGCCTTTGCAACGGAATTTTATCAAGCCTTCGTCAAAAAGGACAATTATGAATTTGCTTTTGCTTATGCACGCCAAGTCATTGATTTAAAAGGTTTATCAGATTTAGATATTCCAAAACTGCTTAACAAATCAAAAGCCTTCAAACTCAATTTACCGACTGATAGAAAACAACCTCCCTATTTACTGATTGAATTGGCACCCAAAAACAAAAACAATAAATATTATGCTGTTCAAGCGTGGTTGTTTAGCTCTCCCGAAAACATTAGAAATATTTATGTAGAAGATAGGGCAATGGCCTTGAATGAGATACCCGCATTGATTGAGGAAATACTGGGCATTATTGATGGCTTGAGTGTCAATCATCAACAATTAACAATAGAGTTTATTTTACCCAGACATTTACTTTCTCATCACGTTGAACAGTGGACAGATGGCAATGGTGATCCACTTGGTATCAATTATCGGGTAGTGGTGCGTTCAAGGGAACGTCTTAGAGAGAAAAGATTGCAACGTTTTTGGTGTCCTTGTTGGGATGAGGCTCAAAAAAAAGGCGCATTACAGCAAGCGGCTAAAACCCATACTGTTATTGTAGATGAAACACAGTTACGAAGATTCCGTACTCAAGTTGATGCGGGCAAGCTCTGTTTTGTATTGGCATCGGTACCGCAGGTTTTGACGGATATAAAAAAAGAGGTTTTTTTTGCCTTAATAAAATCTGGGGTGCCCATTGCCTTATGGCCTCGACATATCAATAATAAGGATGAACTTAAACAAGCATTAGACAAACTGCTTTCATGTACGCTTGAGGAATTGCCCCAGCGTATTTTTAAAATTCGTCAAAAATTGTGGGGAAAAAATAATGAACAGCACACTGGGTATCATCTTTCCTTACTTTGGGATGATCCCGATAGAATCCCGCCCGAACTTCAGGAGAATCCTAATAAAGTACCGTTTGAATTACAAAAGCTTCATGCGCCAAACTGAAAAGAGGAAGTCACTATGCCAAACGATAAACCAAAATGGTGGATTTACCAAGGTACAAGAAACATTGATGAATTACCACCGCCTCCCCCTTGGCGCACATTTACAGAAGAGGCTCGTCAAAAACGAGGGCAAAATTTTGAGCCCAGTCAGCATGAAAGTGAATTAGTCAATGCTGCGCTTTATTTACGACGGCCTTTAC
>JAYQWI020000817.1:0-3918 GCA_035871815.2 Candidatus Parabeggiatoa communis | reverse complement strand
CATCAGCGATTTCGACTTCTTGATGCTGAATCAAACGGGCGATTTCACCGGTATCAGGCTGGATGTGTAAAGTGGTGGTCAGTGGGCTTAAATCCGGTAAATCGGCGTAACCGCCTATGACGACGGGGATTTCGCGGGTTTTTCCACCCAATAATGAGAAGTGGGCAGAATGAGCACTGTGATCACCGAGTTGTATTTTGACCTGAATATTTCTCACCAAATCGCTTTCGTGATTGGTGACTTGGTAGGCGAGGGTATTTTAAATAGCGCGCGCGCGTTATATATAATTGGTTTCTTCAAGCTGGGCAGTTAGTTGGGGTAAGCGCACCGTGCGTTCGAGACTTTCTACCGCATTCTGATCGAGTGCCACGATGGTGTCGAAACGTTCTTGAGATTGAGAGGCCGTTAGCGCGTAGCTGGTTTCCGGCAGGGGATTGTCATCTGTACCTACTTATTAATTATTGTTCCAAGACAATCGCAACGGAATTTTCTTAGCAATGGCTTCGTAGTGTTGGCGGATTGTATCATGGGAAAGTTCTAGTTCCTCTGCGGCTTGATTGATCCGTTCTTCATCAATGAGTTCTTTGGAATCTAGCCAAGGCCAAGTTTCATCTAAAGATTGTGACAGCAACTTTTGCCAAATCTCATCGTCGTTTTTTATGACTCCACCAACAGCTTCTTGACGAAGACAGGCATCTTTACCATCAATAAGAATTTGCCATAGCCATGATAGGATATCAGGCACATCGCTGTAGTATTGTCCCAAGACTCTGAGCGCAGTACTACGAACCAAGCTTTCTGGATCGTGTGTAGCAAGTTGTTGAAGCAGTAGCAAGGTATCAGGTACGTCGGTGTAGTACTCTGCCAAAGCCCAGATCGCGGCGTAGCGAACATAACTATTTTGGTCGTCCGTAGCAATTTGTCGAAGCAGTGGCAAGGTGTCAGGCGCGTCGGTATAATACTCGGCCAAAGCACTGATCGTGTCGTTGCGAACTAAAATCTCTTGGTCATCTATGGCAATTTTCCGAAGCAGTGGCAAGGTTTCAGGTGTGTCGGTATAATACTCTGCCAAAGCACTGACTGCAGCGCTGCGGACAAAACGCTCTTGATCGTGCGTGGCGACTTGCCGAAGTATTGGCAATATCTCTGGCACGTTGGTGTAATACTTTGCCAAAACATCGACAGCGGTGCTACGGACTGAATCCTCAGGATCGTGTATGGCAATTTGCATTATATGTAATAATACATCTGGCATGTCTGTGTCATTTTCGGCTAAGGCCCTGATTGCAATATTGCGGATATCACTTTCTTGTTTATTCGTAGCGAATTGCCAAAGCAATGGAAAAGTTTCAGGTGCGTTAGTATAGTTTTCTGCCAAAGTACTGATCACCGTGTTGCGAATCTGGCTCTCTTTATCATTTATAGCGATTTCCCTAAACAGTAGCAATGTCTCAGGTGCGTCTGTGTCGTTCGATGCTAAGGCACTGATTACAGCATGGCGAACCTCACTATCTTGATCGTTCATGGCGATCTGTCGAAACAGTGGCAAGATTGAAGGCGCCTCGGTGTAGTATTCTGCTAAGTACCAAATCGCATCGTTGCGAACCTGACTCTCTGGATCTGTGGCAAGTTGCCGAAGCAGTAGCAATGTTTCTGGTCCGTAACGCTCCGATATTCGTTGTGCATACTGTTCAAGGTCAATATCTGGCCACATACCGCGTAGGGCATCAAGATAATTCATTTTGTCCTGAGAATACTGGTGTCTATTGTCTAAGCTTATATGGTCTTTCATTTGTGGCGATTTACTAATAGTGGATAACGAAAGCAAAGTAGAAGTTGAACTGTATTTCTGACTCAAACTGAAGAATGTATGATCATGTATTTTAACCGCTTTAACTCTTTTTTAAAGAGATATAATACTGAAAACGTCGTAAGTTCTGTAAATAATTGATTTATAAATATATTTTTGCAAGTCATATTGGATGGAAAAAAGTTCTCCGAAGTTTTCAGTATAATACTAGAAAACTCATGTTCAAGATACTTTCACGGAGTTTGGAGAGATTATAAACTACGAAAAGTTACCCCTTTAAAAAGGGTAACTTCACCTTCGCCGTTGAGTAAATGATGAACAAGGCCCGTTTTTGCATTTTGTTTATCGCCTTCGCATTATGAGAATCATTCTCATTCTCAATTTGAAAAAAAAGGACAATTCATTAACTAATTTTAATCACAATAATTTAATAAATTGTCAAAGCGTTTCAAAAATACTCTACGTTATTGATAATAATTTTTTAAAATTTTGTAGGAGCAACTGCACCTGACTAAAACCAGTAATATCATATTTGGTCTATTTTTTGATATAATTAAAACGGTTTCGTTATCAATGTCATTTATGAGGCACTGGGATCATTAAATGGGAAGGCTTCATATTGAGATCATTGATTTATAAGAATCAATCCCATTGAACACCCTCACTACTGAAGCAAGTGTATTCATTTAAAATAGGAAAAAAGTTATGTCAAACATTGTTTCTTTATTCCGATTTTTCTCGTTAAGTATCAGTGTGGCATTATTCTCAAGTGGGCTCTCCTCAGTCACTCAGGCAGAGGAATTTGAAATCAATGCAACCGCTTTACAACAGATTCAAGCGTTGTTAGAAGAAAAAGCTTCACTGACTCCAGCGCAGAGAAAAATCAATATTCATCTTCTTCATCTGCTAAAAAAGGCAAAGAAAACGAGAGGGAAAGAAGCGTTAACTTCTTCAGATTTTCCCAACTTACGTTCCTTTGTCAAAGTTGATGATGAGGGTACAACGCTGCTAGATATTAAAGCCGAAGCTGAGGTGATAGCTCAGTTGGGTGTTCTCATTGCAGCGCAGGGTGGCACGATTGTGAGTAGCGTTGCAGAATACGGTACGATACGTGCCCGTGTGCCTCTGGAGAAAATAGAACTTTTGGCTAACTCTCCGTATGTTCAATCAGTCAATCCTGCCATCAGGGCTATCACAAATAAGCTGAATACGTCGGAAGGTGATAAGGCCCATCATACGCTATCTGCACGTCAGTCGTGCGGTATGGATGGCACAGGAATCAAAATTGGTGTGTTGTCTGATTCGGTGGATTATCTGTCTGATGTTCAAGCGTCCGGAGATTTGCCTCATGTAACTGTATTAGAAGATGCACCGAATAATACTGGTGAAGGAACAGCCTTATTGGAAATCATCCATGATCTTGCTCCTGGTGCGGAACTCTATTTTGCCACGGCATGGAAAGGCCCAGCCAGCTTTGCTAATAATATCAAAGCATTACGTGATGAAGGTTGCCAGATCATTGTTGATGATGTGAATTATCTCAATGAATCGCCATTTCAAGATGACTTGATTGCTCAGGCGGTTAATGAAGTGACGGCTGATGGTGTGCTTTACTTTTCCGCGGCAGGTAATTCAGGCAATCTCAACAAGAATCAGTCTGGGGTTTGGGAAGGAGAGTTTAAAGGGAGGTATATCGTTATCTCTGATGTTGGAGAAATTCATGATTTTGAAGACGGTGCTATCACGAATGAGGTGATAAAAGAGGCCCCTTACGCTGTTACCCTCTTTTGGGCTGATCCATTAGGCCACTCTACTAATGATTATGATCTCTTTCTGTTAAATTCAAATGGTGAACTGGTAGATGTTTCAAGAAATTGGCAAACTGGTTCACAAGATCCATTTGAAATCATTGGTCATGCTTTGCCAGGTGATCAAGTTGTGGTTGTGAAATATAGCGGTGAAAATCGATACTTACACCTCAATACCATTACAGGGCGTTTGGAATATGGTACTGATGGGCAAATTTTTGGTCATGCGGCTTCTGAAAACGCTTTTGCGATTGGCGCGGTTAGCGTTGAAACGACAGCTTTTAACAAATCGGTAGAAGG
>JAYQWI020000816.1:0-3978 GCA_035871815.2 Candidatus Parabeggiatoa communis | reverse complement strand
AACCGTCTCTCCCGGTTTACTATGAAATAGAAGAGGGTTTATCTACTATCA
This sequence comes from Candidatus Parabeggiatoa communis, assembly GCA_035871815.2. Taxonomy (GTDB): domain Bacteria; phylum Pseudomonadota; class Gammaproteobacteria; order Beggiatoales; family Beggiatoaceae; genus Parabeggiatoa; species Parabeggiatoa communis. The sequence continues at coordinate 3,927 of JAYQWI020000816.1, read as the reverse complement.
CTAACGAGAGGAAACTGAAAACCTTATTGACAACGGCAGTGCAATCTGAAGATTTGATGGCTTTTAAAAACGTTATGGATAATCTCTAACGAAAATGCTGTCAAAACACTAGTACAACGGATCAGGGGAGTGAACGGATTGGTGAGTGGGAAACTTTGAGTGTAATTAAAAGTGATAGTTGTCGGGTGGGTAGAGCGGATCGAGACGATTTGGTGGGTTTAGCTTCGCTGGTCTGCGACTCGCTCCGCTCTACCCACCCTACAAGACAACCAAACATCACTTTTAATTGCACCCTTTATGAAATCAAATAAAATCAGTCTCTTAGGAAAGTCTCCAAATACTGCACAATCCATCCGTTCACTCCCCGGAGCCAAAGTACTACTTGTTGAGTCGAATCAAAGTGCGTCAGATCACAGTTAATTAAAAAAAGGAACCATTGAGGTTAAAGAACAAAATGAATGCTTCACTACAAACAAGCACCGTCAAAAAAATTTTTCGGGAACAGTTTAAAGGTGAAGTGCCTATTGTCAAATATGGCGATGACAAGCATAGGCTGATTTCTGAAATCAAACAGAAATTAAGCACAATGAATGGTTTTTCCATTTCAGACAGGTACTATTACCCAAGATATACAACAAAAACGGAACTTGATGAAATTTGCACTTTTGAAGTGCGATCTCCTTCAGAACATTATGATTATCCCGAATTGACGGTGAGATTTAATGAACAAAATGAGTTGATTATCGAAAAGTGGTCTGGACTGAACTCTAAGGTTTATGAGCTTGAACAAATCTATACACTTTTTGATAAGATGACGTTGGAATTTAAAAGGCTTGATGCCAATTACCTCAAAAATCGTTCAAAAAGAAAATCAGATCAAGTCAAAAGGCAGAACGATCAAATCAAAAGGAAAAAGATTAAGACCTTAAAACATAAGGCCATCATTGCCAAAATTCACGAGATCGCAAAAGAAGAGCAATTGGCGTTTTATGTCATTAAATACGTCACAAAAGTCAAACTGGCGATTAGTTTGGATGAATCGGAAAAACTGGAGATTGATATTCCCTATAGTCAATTTCAAGAGATATTGCAAAATTTACGTGTGATGATTAAAACGATTAGGGAATTTCATGATTTAGGGATCACTTTGAAGATGCGAAGAAATGCTTATCGGCAGCCAGACTGGATTTCTTATGAAGAAGATGATGATGATGAAGATGAAGACAATTATCCCTAAATTTCGGCACCGGACAAAAAAGATATAGATGTCTTGCTCTGTCCACAGTTGAATTTTTAGTCACCACCGCCTGACTTAAGCTTTCAGACAACTTATGCCCGCTGTTGGCTGATAGATCGAGTTGCTAAAGCCGTTTGTAAAACACCGGAAGAAGTGTGGCAACGTTATGAGGTTATTTAGCGCGCGCGTTTAACTATAGCGTTTCCGAGAACACAACATCAATTAAAGTTTTTAAATATCAATTGCTTAGTTTATAATCAAGAAATTTACGCGAAAAAATCGCTAGGTTGGTTTGTGAGGGGTTAATTAACGCTCAATTCCTTGATGAGGAGATCATTATATTCAACTAGAAAATCACACAATCTCTCAACAACTCAATTATCAATAACAGGAAAAATGACAAATGATTGAACGCTATAGTGACTGGATCATCCGGTGGCGTTATTTGATTATTCTTGCCACGCTGGTGTTGGTAGGATTGACTACCCTTGGATTTCCGCTACGATTTGATAATGACACGCGGGTTTTTTTTAGCGAGGATAATCCTCAATTTATGGCCTTTGAGGCTCTACAAGATACTTATACCAAAAATGATGGGGTGTTGTTTGTTTTAGCGCCTAAAGAGGGGCAAGTTTTTACGCAGGAAACGCTCAGTGCAGTGGAATGGTTGACGAATGAAGCTTGGCAAATGCCCTATTCTATTCGCGTTGATTCGATCAGCAATTTCCAATATACCTACGCTGATGAAGATGATCTCATTGTTGAAGATTTAATCACTGATGCCAGTTCGTTTTCTGAGGATGATATGGCGCGAATCAAAGCAATTGCGCTTGCTGAGCCGTTTTTGATCAATAAGTTGATTTCACCTCAAGCGCATGTGACGGGTATTAATGTCACGGTTCAATTGCCGGATGAAAACCTTGAAACGGCTGTGCCTGAAGTGGTTGCCTTTGCGCGTGATTTGGCGGATAAGGTGCGGGCGCGTTCGCCTCATCTTGAGGTGTATCTCACTGGCATCGTGGTGATGAATAACTCTTTTCCAGAGGCCTTCAAAAGCGATTTGTTTTCTCTTATTCCCATCATGTATATGGTTATTCTCATTTTGTTGGGATTACTGCTGCGTGCTTTTTACGGGACTTTTGCCACCTTACTGGTGATTTCATTTTCTACCCTGGCGGCGATGGGATTGGCAGGTTTATTTGGCATGGTATTAAGTGGGCCGTCGTCAGCCGCGCCGATTATGATTCTGACTTTAGCCATTGCCGATAGTGTCCATTTCTTGGCAAGTTTTGGACACGAAATGCGCGTCAATGGGCGCGAGAAACGCGAGGCGATTGTCGAAAGTTTGCGTGTCAATTTGAGGCCCATTTTTTTGACCAGTTTGACGACGGCTATTGGCTTTTTAAGCCTGAATTTTGGTGATGTGCCCCCTTTCCATGATTTGGGCAATATTGTGGCTATGGGTATTGCCATCGCTTTTCTCCTGTCCGTTGTTTTTTTACCGGCATTTATCGCAATATTGCCTGTGCGTTGCCGGGTTCAAACCGTTAAAACGGTTGAGATGATGGATCATTTGAGCGATTTTGTGATTGCGAGGCAAAAACAGTTGATGTGGGGTTTAGGGGTTGTGATGGTGCTGCTGATTGCTTGCTTGCCCCGCAATGAACTGAATGACGTGTTTGTACACTATTTTGATGAGCATTTTGATTTCCGGCGGGCCACCGATTTTACCACTGAAAATCTGACCGGGATTTATGATATTCATTATTCTTTAAAGGCTGGCGAACCGGATGGCATCAATAAGCCTGAATTTTTGCAAGTCGTTGCCGAATTTGCGGAATGGTTTCGCCAACAACCGCAGGTGATACACGTTAACACGATCACGGATACCTTTAAGCGTCTTAATCAAAATCTGCATGGCGATGATCCGAGCTATTATCGTCTGCCAGAACGGCGTGACTTAGCGGCGCAATATTTATTGCTCTATGAGATGTCTTTGCCTTACGGTTTGGATATCAATAACCAAATTAATGTGGATAAATCAGCGACGCGGCTGACTGTGACACTGGAAACCCTGTCTAGTAATGACATGCTGGCTTTGGATGAACGCGCCCAGCAATGGCTTAAAGAAAAGGGTTTGCCTTCTATGGAAGCAGGGCAGGGGGCCAGTACGGCTATGATGTTTGCTCATATTGGTTCCCGCAATATTCGGAGTATGTTGTTCGGTGCCACCGTTGCGCTGGTGTTGATATCCCTGATTCTTATCGTCGCGTTGCGTTCCCTGAAATTTGGACTCATTAGCCTGATTCCTAATCTGGTTCCAACTGCGATGGCTTTTGGTTTATGGGGCATCTTGGTTGGGGAAGTGGGTTTAGGCTTGTCGGTGGTGGCGGGGCTCACCATTGGTATTGTGGTTGATGATACCATTCACTTTCTCAGCCAATACCTGTATGCCCGTCGCGAGAAAGGCTTGACATCCGAAAATGCGGTGCGTTATGCCTTCCGTAACGTGGGTATGGCATTATGGATTACTTCGATTGTGCTGATGGTTGGCTTTTTGATTTTGTCTCTGTCTCATTTTTATATTAATTCTACCATGGGCATCATGGTGGCTGTGACAATTGTCTTTGCTTTAATCGCTGATTTTTTGTTTTTGCCAGCCTTACTGATCAAATTTGAAAAGTGAGCGT
>JAYQWI020000815.1:0-3830 GCA_035871815.2 Candidatus Parabeggiatoa communis | reverse complement strand
TGATAACTGATAACTGATAACTGATAACTGAAAAATATCACCGACATTCATTGCACCCTTCTTGGCATTTGGGCTGGCATTTGTAATGTGAAAGTGGAACCTAAGCCGATTTCACTGGAAACGTAAATGTGCCCTCCCATTGCACGACTTAAATGATCACAAATGGTTAGCCCTAAACCAGAACCGTCGTATGCACGGGTATAAGAATCATCTGTTTGGGTAAACGCATTAAAAATCGACTCCATTTTCTCAGGCGCGATGCCCTCGCCCGTATCTGTCACTTGAAAGCCTAGCCAATCGCCCCCTTGAGAGATTTGTCGGCGAATAATGGTAAAGGTAATCGTGCCTTGTTTTGTATATTTGGTGGCATTGTTTAATAGATTGAGCAGAATTTGCACTAATTTTGGATAGTCTGTATACATCGTGCCTAATTCACCACTCTGTTCCACAACTAAGGTATTGTTATGATCTGTCACTAACGGTTCAATAGTCGTGACAACGTTTTCTATCAATTGGCTCAGCGCAAAGTCTATCGGATTCAGTTCTATTTTTTGGGCTTCTATTTTAGACAGATCTAAAATATCACTGACAATCGATAATAAGTTTTTACCTGCCGTTTGAATTTTGTAAAGATCAGGCAATATATCTTCATAACCTAAATCTTCCGCTTCTTCTTCAAGCATATCACTATAGCCGATAATGGCATTCAGTGGTGTGCGTAATTCATGGTTCATTTTCGCTAAGAAAGTCGTTTTCGCATGGTTAGCCGCTTCAGCCGCGATACGGGCCTGTTCAGAAATGAGTTGTGCGGCTTCAGCCGCGATACGGGCCTTTTCAGCCGTATCCTTGGCGCGGATAATTTGTTCTTCAGCTTGCTTAAATTCGGTGATGTCTTCAACGGTACCCACAAAACCTTCGAGTTGACTGCCTTCATAATGTAATGGGATAACATGGGCATGCACCCAGCGGATTTCGTTTTGTAAGCTGATACGAAATTTGGTAGAGCATTCTTTATTGTTATGCACACTGTTTTTCCAAAGTTTTTCTACCTTTTCCCGATCACTGACATGGATAACTTGTAACCAACTTTCACCCAAGTTTTCACTTAAACTGAAAATATTCTGCCATTTTTTATTCGTATAAACGACTTTTCCCTGTCTATCAGCTTGACAAATACCAATAGGTGAAGCGTGAGCGAGTAAACGAAAGCGTTCTTCACTGTTACGCAAATCCTTAATTAAATGTTCACGTTGCTTGAAGAGAATCTGAGTTTGTAAGTGAGCACTCACCCGCATACACACTTCTTCTTGTCGAAATGGTTTATTAATGTAATCAACCGCTCCAAGCTGAAAAGCTTCTATGATATCTTCAACTTGGTTTTTAGCGGTAATAAAAATAATAGGAATATTTTGAGTGGCTTCTGTTTGCTTCAAACAACGACAAGTTTCATATCCATCCATGCCCGGCATCATCACATCAAGTAGAATCAGATCGGGTAAAGCGCGATTAGCAATCTTCACTGCTTTTTCACCACTATTGGCAAAAAAGAGTTGATAACCTTCTTTCGCTAACACTTTGCGTAATACGTCGATATTAGCTGGCGTGTCATCAACCATGAGTACTTTTGCTTGTTTAAGATCAATTTCATGACTAGACATAAAATAACCTCATTCTATCCTTTTGTTTTTCGCTGATTAAATCATATTCATCATAACAGTTTGAAATAACATCGTTTTATGAGATATTTCTACTGAAATGCTTAAGGTATTAAGCAAAAATAATCTCCAATTATTGAAGTTGTTAACCCGTTGAGACAATGGCTTATTCGACTGGCGGTTTTTAACAGAGTACACACAGCGTTTCACAACGTTTTTCAGGTATAAAGTGCCCTAAATTGTGCCCAATAAATTATACGATAAATTATTCTGTTCTTTAAACATGACTTTATGGAAGTTATTTTTGTTTAGTGCCTAAGTTGAATATTGAAAAAATATGATGATAAAATCAATAACGTGAGTATTTTGAATTAAATTTTATCTTAAATTATAGAGTCAGATAAATCGCTTAGCTTGAAACATAAGCCAGAACCAGATTGTGATAACTGATAACTGATAACTGATAACTGATAACTGATAACTGATAACTGATCATTGATTCTTCATTGATTCAGGCAAATCCAACATTATCGAAAAAGTTGTGCCCTGCCCTAGTACACTTTCTACCTGTATTTCTCCGCCCATCATTTCAACCAGTGTTTTGGTGATAGATAAACCTAATCCGGTACCTTCAGGCTTATAACGGGGATCGCCGACTTGTTGGAAAGGATCAAATATTTTCTCCACTTCGTCAGCAGCAATCCCCATACCGGTATCGCTTACCTTAAAATGAAGTTTATTTTCTTCATAATGGACAGTCAAAGTGACACTACCTTGTTTGGTAAATTTGATCGCATTACTGAGCAAATTGATAATAATTTGTCGCAACCGTTTTTCATCTCCCTGAACGACATAAGGGATGGGCGTATTTTTTTGCACATTAAAAGCAATGCCTTTTTGTTCGGTACGCATCTTAAATAAGTCAATCATGCTTGATATGAAGGGTTCCAAATTAAAAGAGGCTGGGTACAATTCTATACGCCCTGCTTCAATTTTGGACAAGTCTAAAATATCGCTAATCAGCGTCAACAAATATTCACCACAACGATGAATAATTTCTACGCCTTCTTGTTGTTCTAAATTTAAAGTTTTATCTTGCTTGAAAAGTTGTGTAAAACCTAAAATACCATTAAGGGGGGTACGCAACTCGTGGCTTACGTTCGCAATAAAGGCACTTTTAGCATGATTGGCTGCTTCTGCCGCAATACGAGCTTGTTCGGCTATATTCTTGGCCTGAATAATTTGTTCTTCCGCTCGTTTAAACTCTGTAATGTCTTCAAGCGTACCCACAAAACCTTCAATTTCTCTTTCTTCATCATAACGCAATGGGATAGCATGTGCCTGTACCCAGCGCGTTTCGCCCCGTGATGTGATACGAAATTTCATGCGACATTCCTCAAGGTTATGCACACTGAGTGCCCAAATCCGCTTGATTTCTTCCTGATCCTCGGCATGGATGACTTGTAACCAGTTATTACCTTCATCTAAATTCAATATATTCTGCCATTTTTGGTTAGTATAAACAATCTTTCCCTTTGTATCGGCCTGACAAATACCGACTGGTGAGGCGTGAGCCAGTAAGCGAAAGCGTTCTTCACTATGACGCAAATCCTTAATTAAATCGTCACGCTGTTTCATGAGTACGCCAGTTTGTAAGTGATGACGAACGCGCATACAAACTTCTTCTTGCCGAAACGGTTTGTTAATGTAATCAACCGCGCCGAGTTTAAAGCCTTCTATGATATCTTCGGGTTGATTTTTGGCAGTAATAAAAATAATGGGAATATCTTGTGTTGCTTCATTTCGTTTTAAACAACGACTGGTTTCAAATCCATCCATACTTGGCATCATGACATCCAGTAGAATCAAATCAGGTATAGCACGAGTCGCTATTTTGATTGCCTTTTCTCCACTATGAGCAAAAAAGAGTTGATAGCCTTCTCTGATCAAAACTTTGCGTAAGACATCAATATTGGCAGGCGTGTCATCCACCATGAGTACTTTGGCATTTTTCAGTTCACAATCAATTTCATTAGGAGACATAAATGACCTCATTTAAGGTTCAAAGGGTGGCAATAGGTTTTGCAAAGCTGAGATAATAAAAATAAACGCGCTTTGACGCTAAAGATACTCGGTAAAAGAGAAATCTTGCCTCGAAGCCTGCGTCTCTTGCGT
>JAYQWI020000814.1:0-12270 GCA_035871815.2 Candidatus Parabeggiatoa communis | reverse complement strand
GTTTGGCACCTCGATGTCGGCTCATCACATCCTGGGGCTGTAGTCGGTCCCAAGGGTATGGCTGTTCGCCATTTAAAGTGGTACGCGAGCTGGGTTTAGAACGTCGTGAGACAGTTCGGTCCCTATCTGCCGTGGGCGTTGGAAATTTGAGAAGAGCTGCTCCTAGTACGAGAGGACCAGAGTGGACGTACCTCTGGTGTACCAGTTATCATGCCAATGGTATTGCTGGGTAGCTATGTACGGACAGGATAACCGCTGAAAGCATCTAAGTGGGAAGCCTCCTTCAAGATTAGATTTCCCGACCTTTTAAAGGTCTTAAAGGTCCGTTGAAGACGACAACGTTGATAGGCGGGATGTGGAAGTGCAGTAATGTATGAAGCTAACCCGTACTAATTGGCCGTAAGGCTTGACCCTGTAACACCCAAAAGTTTTGGTATTATACATGTATAATGTATAATGTATAATATTATATATAATTTTAATTTATCTTGTATTTTTATATTATAAAAACGCAAAAAAAGACATTAGTTTCTGATTATTTAATTTATTTTTTATATTGACACCAATTAAAATTAATATTTATTTAAATTAAAAAAATTAAAAAATTTTATTTTCTTGGCAGCCATAGCAAGTGTGAACCACCCGATTCCATATCGAACTCGGAAGTGAAACCACTTAGCGCCGATGATAGTGTGGAGTTTACCATGCGAAAGTAGGACGCTGCCAAGAGCCTACTTAATTTCCTAACCCCGTGTTTGTACGGGGTTTTTTTTTGTTTTTTTTTAGGAGAAGGATAGAGTTTTTAGTTTTTTAGTTCTTTTTAGTTCTTTTAGTTTTTTAGTTAGTTAAGTTTTTAGTTAAGTTTTTTGATGTTAAGTTTTTTGATTGTTAAGTTTTTTGATTTTCTTGGCAGCCATAGCAAGTGTGAAGCACCCGATTCCATATCGAACTCAGAAGTAAAATCAACTTAACGCCAAAGTAGATAGAGGAAAGATAGAGACTGGATAGAGGAAATAATTAATAATTTAGTGGGGCGCAGCATAGATGGATCAAAACTAAATTCCTGTTTTCAATCCCCCTCTTTTAATTAATAATTTGTTGCCTCTGTTTCGTCGTTGGTGTCATCAAATTCTAAATCAATTTTCCAAAACTCCTCCTCTTGCTTTTTGACATGTTCATAGACATTTCGGCAGGTATCGAAAGAAACATTTTTAAACGAACGTCTTCTTCAGGTTTGGTAAGGCAAGTCCCAAAAAATAAAATACCAAAAAATTGAAATTTCGTTTCAAAACCTGTCAGGTTTTGAAAATATTACAGGTTTTAAGTGGGTATATTAATTTTTTGGAGTTGCCAAAAACATCTTTGAATGACATTCCGTTTCTCAGCTTTTTTGCACATTTTTTTTAACAAGTGCCCATATCAATTCAATAGGATTCAGTTCCGGATGGTGAACCGGTAAAATAAGAAGCTGATGTCCATATTTTTTTCTTACCGAAGCAGCAAAGGTGTTCGATGAATACTTTGCTCTAGGGCATCAATGAGTTTTGGTTTCAACCAATGTTCCTCCCAAGAAATATTGTTTTCAGTCAGCCACTTCTGTATTTCAAGCTTTTTCATAGGAAAACGAATAATACGTTCTTCCGGTAGCATATGATAAGGTGATTTCTAGAAAACAATATACCACAAAAAGCGTCTAATAAAATTAGAACTCAAACCCTGATATTTGATAAGGATTGAAAAATGAATAATTCTAATTTGCTGTCAAATAGTCAAATAGAGGATATACGCCTTGCAGACTCGAAAATGACCGGAAGTGCCCGCCGTTCATTTCAAGCTGAGATCGCAGAAAAATATTGATTGTAATGGTTCAACTCGTTTGGCAGAAAAAGAAAGTATTTGGTTGGAATCGGCAAAGTGTGTTCACAGGGCTTGGAGAAAAACGCACTGGTATAATATATATGCATAGGAGCACAGCTTTGGTGGCAATAAACGTTGGGAAGAACGTCACCCTGAGATTGCTGAAATTCTGTCGCAATTAGCTTCCGAGCATGCCCAACAAGACCCAACTTTTCAGAGTACGAAATGTTAGGAACGCCTGACCGCTGAGGAAGCTTTGAAACAACTGCGCGCGAATGGTTTCAGCGAAGACCAGCTTCCTTGCCAAAGTTCAATGACAGAGATATTGAATCGTATGGGTTATCGTCTGCGCAAAGTTGTCAAAGCCAAGCCTCATAAAAAAATGGTTCAAACAGATGCCATTTTTGAAAATGTCAAGGAAAAGGATACTCAAGCAAAGTCTAATCCAAGCATTAAGAGATTGAGTATAGGCTGCAAAGCTAGGCTGAAAATCGGTAACTATTCACGTGGTGGAAAAACAAGAGGAAATAATCAAGCAGCCGACCATGATATGGGGAGTACCGAGACATATATACTTGGGAATATTGGATGAGGATATTGGGCAACTCTATATTATTTTTGGGTATTCAAACAAAACGAGTGATTTTATTGTTGATAGCTTGGTTGAATGGTTTCATAATTTGAATGAATCAGAGCAACTGTCCATTACTCTGATTCAAATAAAAATTGAGAATGGCCCAGAGAGCAGTGGGGTACGGACCCAATTTCTCAAGCGTATGACAGAGTTTGCAAAAGCAATTGGAAAATCCATTCAACTTCTATATTATCCACCATACCACAGCAAATACAATCCTATTGAACGCTGTTGTGTTATTTTATAGCTTAATTGTAACTTAAGTTTATTGACAGATACTAAAACTATGTTGGAATGGGCAAAAACAATGACTTTTCAATGCATTCACCCTATTATCAGCTTGACTAAAAAGTTCTATAAGAAAGGCATTTCACTGACCAAAAAAGCTATGAGAGAAATTGAAGCAAAAATCGACAGAAATCCGTCTCTACCAAAATGGGATATTTATATTCTGCCAGATTAAAATTGTGGTACTTTATTTTCTGGAAATCACCTAACCTCTTCAAAGTTAACAGGTTTTCGATACATTTTCCCCAAGATTTCACTGATAATAGTTCATTGATCATTGATCACTGAAATGAGTTGTGTAGTGGAACAACCTTCTAAATAATCTAAGGTTAACACCTGCCCGCCTTGTGCAAGTACACAGTCGCTACCTGCAATTTGATGCACTTCATAATCACCCCCTTTGACTAAAACATCGGGTATAATTTTACAGATCAACTCTTTTGGTGTGTCTTCTGAAAACGGTATAACCCAATCAACACATTCTAGCGCATTTAAAACAGTCATTCTTTTTTCTAATGTATTGATCGGCCGATTATTGCCTTTTAAGCGGCGTACTGAGTCATCGTCATTGACGGCGATAATCAAGTGATCACCCAGTTGTCGCGCCTGCGTTAAATACTGAATATGCCCTGCGTGTAGAATATCAAAACAGCCGTTAGTCATCACAACGCTTTCACCATTAGCTTGCGCCGCTTTGACGGCCGATTGTAAGGTGATTGCATCATGTACCCCTTTCCCATGTTGTTTGTGCAAAGCGTGTTCTAGTTCGGCAAGACTGACATGGCTTGCACCGAGTTTAGTAACCGTTATCCCAGCGGCGAGATTAGCCTGTGCTGTTGCACTGATCCAATCTTGTCCAGCGGCTAATCCGGCTGTTAAAACACTGATAACCGTATCACCTGCGCCGGTGACATCAAAAACTTCATGTGTATGGGCTGGCAAGTGTAAGGCCGGATGGCCTTGGCGCAATAACGTCATACCGTCTTGGCTACGGGTAATCAGCAGTGCTTCTAGGCCTAAGTGTTCGCATAATGCTTGACCTTTTTCAACCAGTTGCGTTGGTGTTGTACAGGGGCCAACAACCGCTTCAAACTCGCCTAGATTGGGCGTGATGGCAGTTGCACCTTGGTATTTGCTAAAATCACAGCCTTTCGGATCAACTAAAATGGGTTTATTAGCAGCACGAGCATAACGAATTAATGTTGTTGGATCGACTAACGTACCTTTGCCGTAATCAGATAAAATAATGGCATCAACATACTCAAGTTCAGTTTGCATCTGATCAGATAGCAATTGCGTGTCTAGGTTAGTGAAACGGTCTTCAAAGTCTAGTCGTATGAGTTGCTGATGGTGACTGAGAACACGTAACTTAGTAATGGTGGGTTTATCAGCTAACTGAATAAACGCACACTGTACGCCTTTTGCCTTCAATTGTGTTAAAACACGCTTCGCAGCGTCGTCTGTGCCAGTGATGCTTATAAGCGTCACTTGTCCACCAAGTGCGCGGATATTCAAGGCAACATTGCCAGCACCACCTGGACGTTCTTCTTGTTGTTTAATGTGAACGACAGGTACTGGCGCTTCTGGAGAAATTCGCGATGTGATACCATGCCAATAACTATCTAACATGACATCGCCTATAATTAAGATGCGAACTGATTCATACGTGGGCATGTCGGGAGTCATATAAATTGGTGATTTTGAATTGGGAATTAAAATAGCGTTTTAATCGTTCAGGAGTAAATAATGCTTGATAGCTTTTCGAGCAAGTTGGGCAACAAAGACTGCGTTAACCCATAAAGCACGATTTATCACTACCCCTTGAACGCAGCAGATCACAGCGGTTCACAGAGATAAATTCTAAGGTAAACCGTAGCCTGTTGCAAAACCTTGGAAAACTTTCAGGCTTTTTTTTAACTCATGAACCTTGAATAGATTGAGGAGTCTTTATGAAAGCATTTTTTATCGGTTTAGTGTTGTTTTTCTGCTTAGGTACTTTGTATGCAGCAGACACTTTTCCACCGCCCTTTATAGCTGAATACACGCTTTCGGCTAGAGGTATTCCAGTGATTGGGGAGGGCCACATTGGCAAAGGCACACGGACTTTAACTTATCTTCCAAATGGGCAGTTTGAATTTAAAAGTTTTGCTAAAACCACAGGCTTAGCTGCTTTCATTAAAAAGATTCGTATTGAAGAACGTACTCTGTTTACACGAGTAGATGGGAAAATCCTGCCTTTGGAATATAGCTATCATCAAACTGGTAGTCAATCTCGAAACCATACGGTTTCTTATGACTGGGATCAAGGCATAGCAAAGAACACATACAAAGGCCAAACTCAGGTTATCCCGCTTGAAGAAGGCATACTGGATAAACTGCTCTATCAAATTGTGTTGATGCAGGAATTAATGCAAGGCAAGCGTCAACTTGAATACAAAGTGGTGGGTAAAAGCAAAATCGCCCTCTATCGGCCGACTTTTATTGATTGGGAGTTTGTTGAGACAGGGGAAGGCAGCTTGAGTACACTCAAGTATGAGCGCAAATCAGAAAACGGCAAACGGCGTACCCTTTTATGGTGTGCGCCCCGTTTGCATTATTTACCCGTACAAGTTGAACATATTGAAAAGGATGGGGAAGTGTTCAAGATGGTATTGCAATCTTTTATTTCTCAGTAACTGATTATAACGGATGAAAGTTGATCGCTTATCAACACGCCAATACCGAAGGTATTAAATGTGAATAGCCCCAGGCGGAACCCTTATTGTTATACCTAAAAATGGCAATGACTTAAATTTAATGTTATTAATCAATGATTTAATTAGTTTTTCATTTCACCATTTGATGAGTGAAATAAAACGGCATTTTTTAAATTAATTTTTTAACTAATTCAATGTGTTAAGTGAAAGAGTCTTTTTTTTTTAATTGCCATTTTTAATTGCCATTTTTAGGTGATATATGATTCATCTAGCTAAACTTCCTGGCGGATTATTTGACCTTTATCATCACGATTATACTGCACGCGGGCACAACTGAAACTTTTATGTAGGGCAAAAAGGCAAAATATTTGCCCACCATCCTCATTAGAAGAGTTCAGTTTATTCCCGTGCTGAGTATAACTCGTTTTCGTCTTTAATACTGTCTTCTCATAATAACAACTCGTTCGCTTTCTTTGAAAAGCGCCGTTCAAATTCCGGTTCCAAACTCGAATAGCCATCGTTGCAATGCTCTCCATAGAGTTGTATGAGCAACATCACAATGTAACTCATCTCGCATGACAACGACGAATTCTTTCTATATATACCGATTAATTATAGATAGGTGGTAAGCCTACAGACTGCTTTGATTGCATTCTACCCATCCCTGTGTGTGTTCTATCACGATTTCCAATAAAGCTTGTATGTGTTCAAGGTGATCATTCAATGCTGGAATGTAGTGAAATGCCTCCCCTCCTGATTGTAAAAAAAAATCGCGGTTTTGTTGATCAATTTCCTCTAAGGTTTCTAAACAGTCTGCTGCAAAACCGGGGCTGATGACATCAACTCGTTTTACTCCCGCTTGGGCTAAGCCTTTTAAAGTTTCGTCGGTATAAGGTTTTAGCCATTCTTCTCGTCCAAATCGTGATTGAAATACCACTTGCCATTTTTCTTCAGGTAACTTGATTTGTTCTGTTACCAAGCGAGCTGTTTTGTGACATTCGCAATGATAAGGATCGCCGGCGAGAAAAAAACGTTTGGGAATGCCATGAAATGAAAACAATAACTGATCTGGGGTACCGTGTTCGGCCCAATAGCTTTTGATCTGCGTTGCTAAAGCATGGATATAGGCTGCGTGATCTGGGTAATGTGATACAAAGCGCACATCGGGTATCCAACGCCAGCGTTTCAATACGTCTGCAATGGCATCAAAAGTCGAGCCTGTTGTGGAAGAGGAATATTGCGGATATAGGGGTAGGATTAAAATACGTCGTGCATTCGCTTGACGCAATTTTTCTAAAGCTGAAGCGATGGAAGGATTGCCATAACGCATCCCTAAAGCAACGGTCATAGAACCTGTAAAATGCGCTTTAAGCACTTGCTTAAGGGCTTGGGCTTGGGCTTGACTAATCGTTAATAAAGGCGATCCTGTTTCCGTCCAAATCTTTTGATAATTACGGGCTGTACGGCGTGGACGAACGCGCAAAATGATCCCATGCAAAATCAACCACCATAACCAACGCGGCATTTCTGTTATTCTCGGATCTGCTAAAAATTCTCCTAAATAGCGACGTACTGCGGCCGGTGTAGGGGCATCCGGTGTGCCCAAATTGATTAATAAAATACCCGTTGTGGGTAAACTATCGTGAGCATAAGAAGAAGTATTATAAAAAGACATATTTAATTAATTGTTAATTTTAATTGTTAATTGCTAGTTATTAATTATTAATTATTAATAATAAAGCCGTCAAAACGAGAGGCTTTAAAAGTGTAAGGGTTTTGGGATTAACGCTTCTGGGCCCTCGCCATAAGCAACTTGTGTATAACGATGAGGCGCGAACCTTTGTTATCGCCCTTTCGTATTTTGGTGTTAAATGTGAAAAAAAAAGCCGTGTCCCAAACGCAGGTACACGGCTATTAAACTTAAGGTAGGTTAGTTATAAAATCGGAAAGCGAAGGTTAAAAGTCGCGCTTAACCTTAGCTTTAAAAAAACGCTATCCTTGGATAAAAAGCCACTGTTTCCAGTTGTTGGGATAGGTTATTTCATAGTCAGCAGTACCATCCCCGTTTTGATCAGCAACTTCTTTTAGCTTTGCAGTATTCGTCTTTGCTGGCGGTATTGACTGGCCATCTGGATAACTGGGTTGTTCTTGGTTCAAACTCAGTTGCCCTTGAATGATGACTTTGCCATCGGCTCCCTTGAGAACAACGTTACCGTCTTCATCTATACTCACCCTGCCATAGGTATTCAGTGCGTTTTGTAGCGCAGCTTCATTACCTGCGACGGGACACAGCTTCCAGGATTGTGCAGAGCTATTGCTGCTTTCAAAGTCTAAATACTTACAAGCACTGCCAGGTATATCAACCAGTTTAGCCCCAGTTACTCGTCCACTCCGCGTAGCTTTTCGCACTTGACTATAGATGGCGGGACGCACGACGTAAACAACACCACCTATGTATACAGTGACAGTATCGCCATCCGTTTCCAGTCCAAAATCGTCAGGGCTCGCATCACCCAGGCCAAGGGCATACAACACGGCCTCTTGAACGTCTTGAGGCACCATATCATACTCAATGAGCTGTATTTCCGCATCACCACTGGTGGCATAAAGCCAAGAACGATAGTTACATTCCTTAGCTGGCCATTCAATGGATTCGATGTCATAATATTCAGGCACATTCTTAAAGGTGCGACTGGCAACGACTTCACATGCCTCCGGATCGTAGGCCACAATACCAATGTTATTCTTGTGATGGGCAGTTAAGAGCAAGATATCATCAGGCTGCATTTCCATACCTTCAATCTCTGCCCGAAGTATGCCTTCGCAAACCCGTTCTAATTTTTGGGACAGATAATTGTAGGCATACAAATCTGTACCAGTATCTGTCACTACCGTACCATAGAGCTTTTGACTATCATTGCTCCAAGCAATCGCTTGAATGCCGGGTTTTTCAAACGGAAAAGCCTTAACCAGTGTGCCAAGATTGTTTTTGTCCGAAGCATCCGGATCAATAATAATGGGCCCCGTGGGACTACATTGTGTCCTGTTACCGCCTCTGGCCCATCCCCACAAGGTATTATCAGTGAGTCTGACCGCAAATGCAGAAACTTCACAGAAACCGGTTAGACCGATCTGGGTCACGAAACCGCTAGTACGGTTGACCTGATAAACCGCACCATCAGGAATGCCTGTGACTTGATCAGAACCTGAACTGGCATATAACTTACCGTTCTCCTGGTCTAAAGCCAAACCTTCTAAATCATGTCTGGGATACAAGGGTCCTAGTGGTCTAATCGCACCTGTGCCACTTGCTGCAAAGGGGTCGATTTCAATCATTTGAGAATCATACTGGCCCTCATCATGTACCGCATACATCAGACAAGTATAATTGGGTGGCACCATTTCCGGTCGGCAAGACAGTGCTTCGTAATCCTGTTGCGGTTGTTCAGGCTGCTTCAACCGTCCAAGGTAGGCTGCTGCCCCTGTTGCTTTATTGATCTCATAGATCCGATTCTTAGCTGTGGGATCGAGATGTTTATTGTGTCCACCATTACCCGTGGTGCCGTAAAGTCTGAAAGAACCATCGGGTTTTGCAATTCTCTCGAAAGCCAGACTTTCTAGATCATCCACTGCATTTGATCCAACCAACGTCGCAACGCCAGTCGGTTTACCGTTGGCTTTCTCAAGGGTAGCCAACACACTCGTCACACCATTGCCTGTATTGGCAACAATATAGAGTGTTCCATCAGCCGGATCACTGGCAATATCATCAATATCATAATATTGCGGATTGCCTTCGATTCTAACCACCACATAGTCTTGGTTTGGTCCAAAAGCGTTTGGTACAAATTGACCCGTATAGGGATTGATCTGAAACAACAGATCGTATAGCTGCGGTGTCCGATGTTCACGGCGGTGAGTCCCATAAACGAAACCATCACCCCCAAAATCAAAAGTCAGGCCATCAATGTCATCAAAAGTAATCAGGCCTTCTTCACCATTGCCCGTGCCTATACCATTACCGATGGGCTCAAATTGAGCCGTTTCCAAATTAAGCGTACCAAACCGAGCACCGTCGCTACCATCTGCCGGCTCAGCCGCAGCATAGAGCACTTTTCCGGCTATATCAAAGGCCACTGCCTCCATGTGTAGCGTGCTAGTCGTCCCAACTTCTTCAATCTTGCCATTGACATACGTTCTAACCAAAACATCCTCGGAAGAACCGCGTTTGTCATTGTCAGCAACGGCATAACACATCGTATCCATTACCGGCTCATCTTGTGCCATCGCCAGGTTATGGTAAAGCGAAGTCATAGAAACACTTGTGGCAATTAGGCATAATAACGAATGCCTCAATGGATGTTTTAAATGCTTATTCATTTTGTCCCCCTTCTGTGGGCTTTTGTAAACAAAAAATAACAGCTCTGTCAAGCGAATTATTATGGTTGTCCCCATTTTTTGACTCGTCAGAATATCAAAAAACAAATCAATAAATTTTCAGCCCTGATTTTTGGATATAATTGGATATTATATTATTAATAAACTAACGCAATTTTTAAACCAAAAAGAATAAATCCTGATTTTTAATACAATATTTGTTTAGTTTGAAATCATTTGTTTTGCAAAATACAATGCAAAATAAAAACATTATTGCAAAATAAGAATAATGCGTTTCTTCTAATTCAAGTTTGTTTCGGTCACGTACACACTTTAGTTTGTTTCGGTCTATGTACCCACTTTAGTTTGCAAACAAACTAAAGTTTGAACGCCTATCTTTGGGTCGTCTTGCAATGTGGCTTGATAGAACGCTGATTCTGCTTCTGATCATGATTTGCGCTGATTTTTTTTGACTCAATCAGTCTAATTCGCATTCTATCCCTCGCACGATAATTAATCACCAACATTGCTGCTTATGTTTAGGAAGGATTACCGATCACTGAACATTGCTCATTGCTCATTGTTCATTGATAATTGTTTCCGCGTTTCCATCAGGATGATGCCTAAGCGATTTTTGCCGCTACCATTACTACCACAACCCCAATAATAATCCCTTGGGGCATTTTCGACTAATTTCTCTTTGCCTGTACTGAGCAACCGTTTTTTGATATCCTCATGGCTGCTAAATTTTGCCAACACCGCTTCTCTCATAATATTATCTTTAACCGTTTCCCAATCGGCGCGTAATGGAACTGAACGTGTGCGGCCCATTTTTTTAGCTTGTGTTGGGTTTGATGCGGTACGAATACGTTCTTCTAATGCTTGTCCGGGAAATTTTTGGGCCTGAAAATAGTGTTCTACTGTAGACCAATATTTTCCCTTGAGCGTAAAGCCATGTTGGGAAAAGTTTGAAAATTCAGAATAGTCTTCTTGAGTTGAGTAAAAATAGATCGTCATGGTTTCTCCAAAAATAATCCTAAAACGCAGTTTATTGATCTTATGTCTTTTATCTCTCAATGCTTGTAGCCATATTGCTTATTATAGTCAAGCAATAGGGGGGCAATGGGAAATATTCAGACGTTCACAACCGATTGAAAATGTTCTGATTGATCCAGTTACTTCGGCACCACTTAAAGAGCAATTGACGGCTATTTTAAAAATCCGTACTTTTGCGAGTGAGCAGTTGTATTTACCGGATAATCGTAGTTATACCCATTACGCTGATTTACAACGCCCTTTTGTTGTTTGGAGCGTTTTCGCGACTCCTCAGTTTTCTTTTACACCAAAACAATGGTGTTTTCTAATCGTGGGATGTGTCAGTTATCGGGGCTATTTTTCAGAAGCACCAGCACAAACCTTGGCTGAAGCCTTACGCGCACAAGGCTATGATGTTTATGTTGCTGGGATACCCGCCTATTCTAGCTTAGGTTGGTTTACTGATCCGGTACTCAATACGATGTTAGCTTGGCCGTCACACCAAATTGCGGGCATCATCTTTCACGAATTGGCTCATCAGAAAGTGCATATTCAAGATGATACGGCATTTAACGAAGCTTTTGCAATGGCAGTAGAATATGTTGGTGTTGAACGCTGGCTCGCACAAAATGGCACAGATGAAGACTTAGCGATCTATCAACAATCGCAGAAACGTCATCAGGCCTTTACTGATCTAGTGCTAACCACTCGCGATCATCTACAACAGCGATATCAAGAAAATGGGGCCCCCGATAAATTACAGGCAGCCAAAACAGCAGCTTTTAAGAAGTTGCTCGCTCAATATGCCAAACTCAAAAAACAGTGGGGAGGCTACGCAGGTTATGACAATTGGTTTGCAAAAGATTTGAATAATGCGAAAATGTTATCAGTTGTGACTTATCAAGATTATGTGCCCGCTTTTCAAGGCCTTCTTGCAGAAGTTGATCATGATTTACAGACTTTTTACAAACGTGTTTCAAAAATAGGTAAATTACCAATAGAAGAGCGGCATAAGCAATTGGGGTTGTAGTTGAGTCGTGTCTAGGGGACTCTTTCCTTTCACTGGGTAGAGACGCGATGCATCGCGTCTCTACGATTCAATGAGTTAGATAAAAAATGATAGGTGTTATGTCTACTCTTTTCCTTGACTCTTTTTCAAATTACCGTGAAAAGGCGAATTTTCCCAACATAAAATCGTACAACTTTTCTTAAAAAAACATCATGATGAAGAAAAAAACACCCCCAAAACAATTTAAAATTAAAGAACATGCGACACATGCACGGATGATTTACAATCCGTCGGTGTTACAACAACTGCCTTATATTATTATTTATCCATTACAAGGACACGCTTTACCTTTAATCATTATTTTTTCATTGTTT
>JAYQWI020000813.1:0-4152 GCA_035871815.2 Candidatus Parabeggiatoa communis | reverse complement strand
TTGACTACCATCGTTCACACAGACAATTTCATAAGTAATATTTAAACGATTGAGTACATTAAATAGTCTTTCAAAAAAGGGCCTTAAATTAGCTGCCTCATTGTACATCGGTACGACAATTGATAATTCAATAGAAGGTTTGTCGGCATTATTAAAAGACATTTGTCTATTACCATCATAAAAAAACGTTGTCCAAGCGACTAAGAGGACTTGTCACAAAATAACGGGAACATTTAGAAACCCAGTTTCGAGGTTTCCGTTTTTCTTCAAAAAACGGCATCGATATTAAAGAAACTGGGTTTCTCATCCAATATTTGTTTGTACAAGTTATTTTTTAACAGTGACTAAACCTTGGACTCCGGGGGGCAGATATATTGAACGTGCTTATAAATAAAACGTTTTAGTGAAACAACCGTTTTTCTAAAACCAATGTCTAAAAAGTCCAATTTATTCCCGTGCAGAGTATAATTCTCCTTTGGCCTTCAGATGTTTTTAAACATTAGAGCTTTAAAAATAGGACAGTATTGAACCATAAGTTTAAATGTTTTTTGGAGTTCAAAACTTTGGGCATCTATTTCAAGCAATCGAGACTAAAGTTTTTCTTCAAAAAACGTCTCTATTGGACTCCAAAATATCCAATAATTTATGATTCAGTACCCTATATGGGCAATTAGCTTCAAGGGGCAACATAAATTTTAAAATCTTCTTCCATGAAGACTAATTGATACAATCCAGAACTTTCAATGACATCAGAATGCCACACGGCATCAAATTTGTC
Organism: Candidatus Parabeggiatoa communis; assembly: GCA_035871815.2. Classification (GTDB taxonomy): domain Bacteria; phylum Pseudomonadota; class Gammaproteobacteria; order Beggiatoales; family Beggiatoaceae; genus Parabeggiatoa; species Parabeggiatoa communis. The sequence goes on along the minus strand of JAYQWI020000813.1, from coordinate 3,374 downwards.
CACTAACAACACTTTAACCTTTAAGGTATCGCGCACACGACGCAGTGCATCCCCAGTCGGTTTAGCGGAAAAGATATTTTGTATCAGTTTATATTGCTCATTCCTTTGCTCTTTATCATAGCGATAAGCGAAGGCCATCGCAAATTCGGGACTGGCATACGCCGTAACACGGTCTGCAAACAGCATGTAAGGAATGCTTACCGGCCAAGGCGTTAAAGCCGCATATCCGTCAGGGTTAGCTTGCACACGCTCAGTTGGGCCCGCATATTCGCGTACTTTAGCCCAAGCTTCTGTTTGTCGTAAAAATGCTTGACGCATGGCTAAGGTATGGGCATCTGGAACACGATAACTGGGATCGGGCAACTGCCATAAATTGGCTGAACTGAGAATGCATAAGGTTAAACCCACCATGACTAACGATAATATAGCTGGTCGCCAACGTTCCAGTAATGCAGCTGCTCGCCATTTTGAGACTGTTTCAAAATAATGGGTAGATAATGCGGTTAAAGCCACGGCACTCCACACCATTAACAACATGACAGGTACTAACACGGCTCGCCAGCCAAGATCATTATTTGCAATTGTACTTTGTAGGAATTGCACGATCAACAAGAAACCAAAGATGCTGCCGATACTGAGGGCTTGGAAAGTACGTTCTTCTAGTCTAGTTGTAGATGAACGTAGTAGCACTGCTAAACTACCCAGCACAAAAACAATCCCCAAATTCAAAGGTAGAAATTGCAACCAAAATAATACGATATGGGCGATATATCCCCAGTAGGGTTCCTTATTAAATAAAGGGGTCGCGGTGTATAATCCCAACCCAAAGGGTAGTTCGGCGTTGACTAATGAGGGCCCAGAAGTTTGCGAAATAAGTAACGGTATAGCAAATAGCACACAAATGGCTACCGCTAATAGGGCCGTTTTAAGTGCATTGAAATAGTGACGTTTCGGTAAGCGTATCCATAATGCCATCAAAATCAAGAAAGGCAAGGCAAAGAGCAGTGCTATCCCGCCTACCCAAACCGATGCCCCAAAAGCTGCCGCTGCGGTTAATCCCGCAACCACTGCATAAGAAAATCGTTCCCGCTCGCTGACTAACACGCGGGTCATTAGAAAAATCAAGACGACGACGGCTAAAGCAGAAAAGACATGTTGTGGCACCCAAGACATTTGTATCCACCATAACTCTAAATCATGCACCGGGGGATAACCTACCCAACCGGCCCAGCGTGGCCCCAATAACAAAGATAATAAATACCCCGGCGGTCCTGTCAAAGCAAACAATAAAAGAAATACCCCCGCCCGTGCTTTTTGAGTGATGCGAATAGCTAAGGCACATAAAAAGCTGAGGGAAGCCAGGCCTGTAAACCAATTCAATGCCACCTCGACTTGCCAACCCGTAGCACCTGTCAATAATTTGAGTTGTGAAGCTAAAAATTGCCAAGTGTAATAATAAATCAGCGGGATTGTTTCGCCGTCTGGCGCGTAATAGGGATTGATGGGCAATAAGCCTTCACGAGCAATCGCATCGACAATGGCTATTTTGGCATGATCATAAATATGCCCATTAACAAAAAGGGCATCTTGATAAACTGCTGGAAAAATATTCATTGTCGGTATCATGGCACAGAGTGCCGCCCCGATTAACAAAAATAGGCTATGCGTGTGAGAGAGAGTGCAAAAATTTTCAAAGCCTATCGCATTCGCTTGTTGCCGAATCCAGAATAACACAATGGCTTGAAAGAGTAGCCATGCGACAATGATTGTCAAGGTGGAATAGCCAAACAGTGCTGTGAAAGCTAATGAAAAAGGCCCATAAGTACACAGACCAAGTGCAGGAGCGACCAATAACGCAGCAAAAATGTGTTTGCGGGTCATGAGCCCTAATAAGCGTAGTACACCTAATCCGGGTAAGCTAAACAGTATTGCGGCAACAAATGCAGCAAGAATACTGTGCAAAAAAAAATCACTGACAAAACTCATTCATTAATACCTCTAAAAATAGGAGCCGTTTAGGGCAACTTGGCTCATCGCTCCACCCTTCAAAAACAAAATGCTAATCCTGTCCGCCTTGGAGCAGTCGTACCCCTTTTTATGGAGAAATTTGTGAATTTATTTTTGTTAACCTACTTAATCTCATTTTTCTCTCTGTTTTCTACTTCATGCCTACCTTAATAAAAGAACGAAAAAACAGATAAATCGCTTTTACCACATCATGCCACTTTGGTTGAGAACGCCGACAAAATCCTTCGTCATTTACATATAACAAATCCGCTTTCAACCAAGATAAACCAATTGAGGGTTGATAATCCGATTGGATCACCAAATCATAATGCCCTCGTAACTGCCAATACCTTTTCCAGCGCATCAATTTAGGCATGAAAACAAAATGAACATCTGGCATCTGAAAAATAGGCTTTCCACCAGGTAATGTGAGAAAGTCTATGCTTAACTCTGGACGTTTCAGCATCGCTTGCACTAAAGCTTCTTGCAATCGCGTCGCTTGAAGATTGACTGTCCAAGAAACCAAAATCTTTTTAACCGTTTTGTCTAATAAGACTGAACTCACAGCATCATTAGGTTGATAAGTGCTGTTTAACGGAATATTTTTTTTACCAAAACGCCCCGCCTCAAAATCATTGACAGCATCATAATGTAATTGTGCTAAATCGGGTTTACCTATCAGGTGATAATACACCGCTTTCTTTAAGATATATCGTTTTAAACGCTGTAGGGTACGCCTATTTGCGCCATGATTTTCCAATAAATCCAATACATTGCGATTATCGTAGTACAAAACCCAAGTGGGTACCTTAGCCGCTGCGGATAAGTGCCAAATCAATGAGTGAGCAGAGACGACTACCCGATACCCCATTTCTCCAATGCGTAAGCACCATTCCACATCATCAAAATGGATAAAATAATCGCGCCACAAACCAGCCTCTTTAGCCACTTTGGCACGGATTAATAACGATGCCGCAGCGACATATTCGACATCCATATAAGGCTGACAGTGCATCAAGTGCTTGGTTAAATCCGCATCAAGCTCCAATAATGCTTGTACTGAATAGCCTTGCCATAAGGGAATGTTTTCTAAATGACGATTTAAAACAAAAGTGCCCAAACGGCGATCAATAAAGGCACCCATTTCGTTAATACGCCAAGGATAATCTAATTGCATCATCGTTGAACCGGCCACGGCAATATCTGGCTTCGCTTCTAATAAAGTGACTAATTCAGTGAGTGCCCTTTGGTGTACCAACACATCGTTATCTAATAACCAAAAGTATTGATAGCGCCCATCAGTCTGTTCAAAAGCCCACTGTAAACCCGTATTAAATCCCCCAGTACCACCGAGGTTTTCTTGATTA
>JAYQWI020000812.1:0-2146 GCA_035871815.2 Candidatus Parabeggiatoa communis | reverse complement strand
ATAAGGAAGGCAAAACTTCTTTTGTGAATTATCTTCAACAGCCCAGTGTTGTGGAAAGACATTTAGGTGGCAAAGCGAATGACTATATTTTTCTGTATTTTGATTTAGCAGTGCTTCAATTAAATGATGAGTCTGCATTTTTCGAGGCATTTTACAGCAAAATAGAACAAGTGTTAGCCCTCCCCAATTTGAAAGATTTGTTAGATTTTAACACAGTGACGGATTGGTTGGAAAAAAATAACCGTCGGTTAATCCTGATTTTTGATGACTTTAATCTGATCGTGACTAACCCTAATTACAGGGTTTCTTTTTATGAAGGTTACCGATCGTGGCTTTCTACACATAGTCATGTCGGGTGTATTGTGACTTCACCGCTGCAATTATTGCGTCTAACCATATCGGTGGAGTTAGCAGGTTCAGCCTTTTTTAATATTTTTGATTCTTATACATTGTTTCCACTTAACTTCACTGAGGCAACCCGTCTAATTTATGAAAGACTGCCAGAAGCTTTGCAAGAACGTGAAAAGGATATATTTGAATTAATTGGGCAATTTGGGTACAGTCCTTATCCACTCCAGCAAGCGGGGAAAGTGTGGGTATCACGGTTTGAAAAAACAAAATGCCCCTCATTAAATAATGTTATTGATGAGGCTTATCAAGCGTATATTTCCTATTATGAAAATATTTATGCTGGTTATTAACAAATAACCAGCTAAAGGGCATAGCAAGTATCTTGAGGGCTGACCATAAGACAAAGATAGATAATAATCTCATTGACCGTGGTTGGCTGACAAAAGACAGAAGTCGCATTCCAGCACGGCAAATGGAACGTTTTTTTCGTGAACGAATGGATATACCTGTCAAAAAGAATCTATTTAGCTCACTAAAAAAGTTCTTGAGTCGGGTTTTTAAGAAATAAGCCTCAAGCCAAAAAAGCCCAGAGGCTAGAGATAAATCTCTAGGCTAAACATAAAGAAGAGTTTAAAAACATCCAAGATTAATTGGATTGTTAATGATGGGCTGTGGTTTTGTTGTTTGCCTACCGTCGTTCAGGTAAAACATCCCTTTTTTTTGAAAATGACAATTTCTGTTCCAAATGAAAACACTATCACAAGTTTAAAGGCTCCTGTTATGGAAACACAACTTATCAATGAGAGCAAAGTTGCTCAAAATTTCTCGGCAATATTAAACCAAGTCATGAATCAGTCTATTCAATTTGATGTCATACATGATCAGGCTATTGTTGCTCGCATTGTTCCTTCCCCAAAAAAGGTTGCCATGGCAGAACTTGACCAACTCTTTGCGACATTACCAAGACTGGACGAAGACGAACTCGGTGTTTTTGAGCAGGATATCAAGATGGCACTTGGGCAATTAACGGAGGTAAATGACGTATGGGAGTAGTTCTTGACACAGGGGCGATTATTGAGGTTGAACGTAGCGCGGGTAAACTGAGCTTTTCTGTATGGGCAAACTATGGGGATGCTTATATCAGCGTGATTACTTGTTCTGAACTGCTGGTTGGTGTACATAAAGCTAATACGACTGAACGTAGGATTAAACGTGCCGCATTTGTAGAAGCTTTATTGGCAAGCTTGCCTATTCTTGAATTTGACCTTGAGACAGCGCGTGTTCATGCTGAAACGCTAGCGGCCTTGCCGAAAGAGGTGACGATAGGCGCACATGATTTGCTGATTGGTGCTACAGCTATACGTCATGGTTTTCCAGTGTTGACTACCAACGTAAAAGATTTTTCACGTATACCTGGGCTTGAAATTTTAGAATTTTGAGCCAATCAAAAACCCGTATATTGTGGGTAATCCGATTAAATCCACAGAGAGGTTTTTTGGTAGTGAAGACGGTTTTAAATAAATTTTGTCTTTTCATCCAGAAAGGCCCTGTATCGATTCACCGGAATATGTTGGAAGAGAGTATCTGCTACAACATGCTTATGGGAGATTGGGCACTGAAGAAGATGTTCAAAGTTTTGCCATTATTGGTTTTCATAAGGAAGGCAAAACTTCTTTTGTGAATTATCTTCAACAGCCCAGTGTTGTGGAAAGACATTTAGGTGGCAAAGCGAATGACTATATTTTTCTGTATTTTGATTTAGCAGTGCTTCAATTAAATGATGAGTCTGCATTTT
>JAYQWI020000811.1:0-7515 GCA_035871815.2 Candidatus Parabeggiatoa communis | reverse complement strand
ATTACTGAGTTCGCTAGATTTAAGTCTCATTTCAATTTCCTACTGTTTCAGTTATCAGTTATCAGTTATCAGTTATCAATATCTGAACTGAAGATTGACATTCATCAAAAAGTGTTAAACCGTTTTATTCAGTAGTCAGATTGATCTTAATAAATTAATCGTTTTTTTCATGATGAGGCAATCCTGAAGATAACAAAAGACTAATGATAACGGATAACGGATAACGGATAACGGATAACGGATAACGAATAACTGATAATCAATGAATAAAATTTTGTTATGCTTATTACTCGTCATGGCTTATGACGCAATGAATCCAGCTTTGGTTGCTCAAGAGGCTGAAAAACGTATTGTGAAATTATCACCGCAAATACGTGTGATGGAAAGAGAAGACAAGACACCAACCATAAGGCTGGAAATGATACAGCACTTTCTCAACCGTCCAAGACTCATTACGCAAGAAGAACTTGAAAATGCAGGTTATATTATTGCTAATGCTAAACAAACTCTCTTCGCAACGCGGGATAGTCAGATTTATGTCAATGGGCTTGATAGTGGCACTGTTGGAAGCCAATATATCATCGTGCGTCTTGGACAAGCCTATCGTAGCCCATTGGAAGATGAAGAAGAGGACGTGTTGGCTTATGAAGCCATTTACCTTGGAGAAGCGCAACTCATCGTAGCCGATGAACCGGCCACTTTAAAGATTACCTCGGCCGAGCGCGAAATTAAAAACCATGATCGTTTACTGCCTATTGATGAACGTCGCTTCCAAGACGATTTTAGGCTTCATTCACCAACAACGCTGCAAGATGCCTACATCATTGCAGTCGTCAATGAAATATTAACTATCGGTAAATACCAAATTGTCGTGATTAATAAAGGTTTAGACGATGGTATAGAAAGAGCTCATGTACTCGCCGTTTATAAAAAAGGCCGTTTAGTTAAAGAAAGCGTTTTTGACGAAGACATCATATTACCAAAACGACGGGTAGGCAGCTTGTTAGTCTTTCGCGTGTTTGATCGCGTGAGTTATGCGTTAGTTATAGAAGCGAGTATGCCGATTAATATACTTGATATGGTTAATGTACCTTGAAGCAAAATTTAGGCGAAGAATATTGGTTGGCCTTAGCGCGTGCCCCCGGTATTGGGCCAATCAATTTTGGACATCTTCTCAATCATTTTGGTAGCCCACGCGGCCTATTTGAGGCTGGACACCGGGAGTGGCGAACCCTACGTTTGAGAACGGATTTGCGTCGTTATCTACAAAAACCCAATTGGCTGGCGGTTGAAAAAGATATGTCCTGGTTAGCACAAGCGGGTCATCATTTAGTCACCCTAGAGCACCCTAATTATCCGCCCCTGTTGCGTGAAATTTATCAACCACCGCCCTTATTATTTGTAGAAGGCAATTGTGCTATCTTAACCACGCTTCAACTGGCAATAGTGGGAACACGCCGCGCAAGCCGTGAAGGTATTCAAACCGCTCAAACATTTGCCCAACAGTTATCTCATCACGGTTTAACCATTACCAGTGGCATGGCTTATGGGATTGAAGGGGCCAGTCTATGGGGCTCATTATTGGGTAGCGGCAAAACCATCGCGGTAGCGGCAAGGGGATTAGATCGGACTTACCCGAGTGGACATCAAGAACTCGCCTATAGCATTGCTCAGACTGGGGCATTAGTCTCAGAATTTCCGCCAGGCACACCCGTAAAGCGAGCCCATTTTCTACGTCGCAGTCGGATTGTCAGTGGCCTCACTTTAGGTACACTGGTTGTAGAAGCCCCTGCACATAGCAGTGCCCTATACACAGTACGCTTTGCGGCCGAACAGGGACGTGAAGTATTTGCTATTCCAAGCTCAATTCATAATCCATTAGCAAAAGGTTGTCATCAATTGATTAAAGAAGGGGCAAAATTGGTAGAAACGGTCGATGACATCTTTGAAGAATTACAAATTTACCGATCTTTTTTTCATTAAATTGTTTATCACCAAAAACCTTGAAGCCAAAAAATACTGAGCAAGAATATTGGATCGCTTTATTACGTGCGCCAGGTGTTGGGCCTGTCAATTTTGCACGTTTGATCAAGCATTTTGGTAGCCCAAGCGGCGTGTTTGAAGCGGGGCGTGAACAATGGAAAGCCTTGAATATGAAACAAGCCCAGGTGAATTATCTGCAAAATCCTAATTGGGCCGCTGTCGAAAAAGATATACAATGGTTAGCCCAACCCGATAATCATTTACTCACCCTCGATCATCCAGATTATCCCCCTTTTTTGCGCTCAATTGATGATCCGCCGCCAGTGTTATTTGTACATGGCGATTATACATTACTAAATACGCCACAATTAGCAATAGTCGGCACACGACATCCGAGTAGCGAAGGGGAAAAAATTGCCAAGGATTTTGCAAAATATTTATCAAATCAAGGATTTACCATCACCAGTGGCATGGCATTAGGCATTGATGGCGCAAGCCATTGGGGCGCATTAGCAGGAACAGGTCAAACCATCGCCGTTGCCGGCACCGGATTAGATCGCGTTTATCCGGCCAAGCACCGTGAACTGGCTCATCAAATTGCCCAAACAGGCGCATTGATATCAGAATTACCGATAGGCACACCCGTTAATCGTCACAATTTTCCAGTTCGCAGTCGATTAGTCAGCGGTTTAAGTTTAGGGACATTGGTTATCGAAGCCCCAGAACGTAGCGGTGCCCTATACGCAGCACAACACGCTGCTAAACAAGGACGTGATGTTTTTGCCATACCCGGATCCATCTATAATCCGTTAGTCAAAGGCTGCCATCAATTGATCAAACAAGGCGCTAAATTGGTAGAAACCGCAGCTGATATTCTTGAAGAATTATCAAATTATCAGCCCGATATCACCCAAAATCGAAATCGTCAAAATCGAATTAAATCAACGCCAGAAGCGAAACCAACAACCCCTAAACAACTTGATTCCTCTAACAACACAATTATTGAAAAACCAAAATCCTCTAGCAAGCCAACGACAACAAGACTTGAGCCAGAACAACCCTCTATGCATCAAAGTGCCAAGGTTGTCAACCCAAGCCCGCTTGAAAAACCCAAAACAAAACCCGTTCATCAACAAATACAAGGGGGAAAAACCAATGATTTAGATGAAGACTATACCCGTTTATTGGAATATTTAGAGGCTGGCCCCACTTCAATTGACAAATTAGTTGAACAATGTGAATTGACTGCGGCCGCCGTTTCATCCATGCTATTAATACTTGAGTTGCGCGGATCAGTAGCCGTCCAAGGGGGCGGACTCTATGCGCGAATAAACTAAGGAGGCAATCCGTGAAAGAAGATATTTTGGATGTCCTAATGTATCTATTTGAAAATAATATAGATGATGAAGAGATGGGATTGAATGATGACCCAGAATCATTAAAGCAGGAATTAATAGAAGCCGGCTTTTTGAGTAGTCAAGTCAACAAAGCGTTTACTTGGCTAGAAGGCTTAAGCGAACAGCCTAATTGGATCAACATCACTCCTCAAAGGACAGCCTCCATTCGAGTTTATGTACCTGACGAATGTGATAAACTTGATGTAGAATGTCGAGGTTTTTTACTCTATTTAGAACAAATAGGGGTATTAGATGCCATGAGCCGGGAATTAATTATAGACCGTGTTATGGCCTTAGATACCGAAGACTTGGAACTAGAACAATTGAAATGGATTGTTCTCATGGTATTATTTAATCAAGCTGAAAACGAAGATGCCTTAGCTTGGATAGAAGATATAGTTTACCAAGAAGAAAGAACCGGACATTTACATTAATTTAATATAAAATCCAAAATTTCCCCAACCCCCCTTTTTCAACAAATCCGCCCAAGTTTTTTTAAAGGGGGATTAAACTTTTCAAAGGGGGGACAACCAGGGGTTTTCAGGCCAATGTTTTTCTAGCAAAAAATTGGCATGAAAATGTGAAACGTAGTAACGAGATCATAGCCCCAGGTGAAACCTCAATGCCATTTTAAGCCTGGGCGAACATGTAAGGGCTTTTTTTGCCCCTACAGCCCCGTAATTTTGCTAGGTTTTGTAGGGGCATAGCGACATGTCTGCCCTATACGATATGGCATTGAGGTGATACTTCGGCTCGAAGCTATGCGAGATCAAGCTAGGAGGGGTAAACAAACCACCCATTCGCCATTCCCTAAAAAAAAAAGGAAGTGAACAATAGTGAGTAAATTAGTCATCGTTGAATCTCCGGCAAAAGCCAAAACGATCAAAAAATACTTAGGTAAAGATTTTGAAGTCTTGGCTTCTTTTGGTCATGTGCGTCAATTACCGCGCAAAAATGGCGCTGTTGATCCCGATCATCAGTTTTCCATGGATTATCAACTCATCCCAAAAAATACGAAGTATGTTGAGGCAATCACTAATGCAATGCAACGTGCCGAAGTTTTATATTTAGCGACAGACCCTGATCGTGAAGGGGAAGCTATTTCTTGGCACCTGCTGGAAATCCTGAAAGATAAACAAGTCTTGCAAAATAAACCCTTCTATCGCGTAGAATTTCACGAAATTACGCAACACGCGATTCAAGATGCCGTCAACAATCCACGTACTTTGTTAATGGATTTAGTCAATGCCCAACAGGCCAGAGTCGCATTAGATTATCTGGTTGGATTCAATCTTTCGCCCTTATTGTGGAAAAAGATTCGTAGTGGCCTGTCCGCAGGCCGCGTACAAAGTCCAGCCCTGCGTCTCATTGTTGAGCGTGAACAAGAAATTGAGCAGTTTAAACCGCGTGAATACTGGGCCGTCAAAGCCGATTGCCAAAAAGCTCAAGAAGAGCGGCCACAAGCTTTCATCGCCAAACTGAATCTCTTTGAAAACAAAAAAATAACCCAATTTAGTATTGGCAATGAAGAACAAGCAACCCAGATCAAAACCAGCTTGCTTCAGCTTGCCAATGGCCAATTACAAGTGGCCAAAGTTGAGAAAAAAGAACGCAAGCGTAAACCGTCACCTCCTTTTACAACGTCAACGTTACAACAAGAAGCCGCACGTAAATTAGGGTTTACAACAAAGCGCACCATGCAAATTGCCCAACAACTCTATGAAGGCATCGATATCGGCAAAGGTGCTGTCGGGCTCATCACCTATATGCGGACAGATTCTGTCAATTTAGCCACAGAAGCCGTCACAGAAATCCGCGAACTGATTGGCAATCTCTATGGTGAAAACAATCTGCCCAGCGAACCGCGCCAATACAAAACCAAATCTAAAAATGCTCAAGAGGCGCACGAAGCGATACGACCTACCTCAGCGAAACACCATCCTGATGAGCTACAAAAGGCTTTGAAACCAGAGCAACTCAAACTCTACACGCTCATTTGGAAACGCACAGTCGCCTGTCAAATGATTGATGCAAAATTGAACATTGTTGCCGTTGATTTGACCTGTCGTGAAGGGAATAACTTTCGTGCCACCGGCTCCACCATTAGCGAACCCGGTTTTCTGCTCGTCTACGAAGAAGGGGTCGATGACAAAAAGGCCAGTGATGACGATGACAAAATGCTGCCTCCCCTAAAAGTCGGCGAATCAATCACGCTCAAAGACATTCTCGCGAGTCAACACTTCACTGAGCCACCTCCCCGTTTTTCAGAAGCCAGTTTAGTGAAAAGCCTAGAAGAATTTGGCATAGGCCGACCTTCCACTTACGCCAGCATTATCTCCACACTTGAAAACCGTGAATATGTCACCTTAGACAAAAAACGCTTTATACCCACCGAAATTGGCAGCATCGTTAACAAATTTTTAACGGCGCATTTTCAGCAATATGTTGATTATGACTTTACGGCCAAGCTAGAAGACGAATTGGATGCCGTCTCTCGCGGTGAACAAGAATGGATACCGCTGATGGATAGATTTTGGTCAAAATTCAAAGGACGGGTTGATGAAAAGGCCAAAACCGTACAACGTCAAGAGTTTACCCAAGAAATCCTAGAGGAAGCCTGTCCAAAATGTAGTAGTCCACTCAACAAACGCCTTGGCAAGCGGGGATTTTTTATTGGTTGTTCAGCTTATCCAAAATGTGATTACACGCGCAATCTTGAAGGAGAAGAAGCCAATAATAATGAACCCACAGCAGTTGCCGAACCGGAAATCGTTGAAGGGCGAACCTGTCCAAAATGCGGTTCCGCTGTACACAAGAAAAAAGGGCCTTATGGTCAATTTATTGGCTGTAGCAACTACCCCAAATGCAAACACACTGAACCGTTAGAAAAACCGGTCGATACCAGTGTCACCTGTCCTGCCTGTGGAAAAGGGACATTGATTAAGAAAAAATCCCGTTACAACTTTGCCTTCGGATGTTCTGATTGTAAATATTTAATGTATGGAGAAGACATCAAAGTTGAACCTTGCCCCAACTGTGCTTGGCCTATAATGGCGCTAAAAACCACGAAAAAACACGGCACCCAAAAAATATGTCCGCAAAAAGGCTGCGGCTACACCGAACAAATTGCCACAGAATAAGGCTATTCAGATTCGCGCTGTAGAGACGCGATGCCTCGCGTCTTTGTTTCGACGCGATGGTTCGCGTCTTTGTTTCGACACGATGGTTCGCGCTTTCATTTCGACGCGATGGTTCGCGCTTTCATTTCGACGCGATGGTTCGCGGTTTCGTTTCGACGCGATGGTTCGCGGTTTCATTTCGACGCGATGGTTCGCGGTTTCATTTCGACGCGATGGTTCGCGCTTTCATTTCGACGCGATGGTTCGCGGTTTCATTTCGACGCGATGGTTCGCGGTTTCATTTCGACGCGATGGTTCGCGGTTTCATTTCGACGCGATGGTTCGCGGTTTCATTTCGACGCGATGCTTTTAGAGACGCGAGGCATCGCGTCTCTACATACCCTGATTTTACGGTCAAACAAGAGATATTTAATACATCATGAAAAAAATAGCGATAGGCTGCCTCATACTAGCGATTACCGCAGTGGCCGCCGACATGACGTTCCCAGAATTAAGATGCTGGATAGGTTTAGAAAACTGTTCAAAATCGCCACCATCACCTCCCCCCCCCACTTCGATAACCCTGAAATCGGCAGGATTACAACCACCGAGTACACAACCTTTGCACTCCTCTGCCGCTGAAGCCGCAAAAGAGAGCCTTAATGAAAGCGATTCCCAAGCAGAAGCCGATATTTTGATGCCAGAAGAAGGCAGCGAAGTTGACAAAAACATGATGATAAACGGCTGGTTAGAAAAAACGTCCCAACAACGTAGCTTTCTGATCATTAAACCGCAAGAGTTTGAACAACTCTACCCTCAAGGCGAGATTATTCCGGATAAGAGCGGACAATGGCAGATTAAAGGGACTTACCCACCCCGAGGCTATTACTACGAAACATTTGTCGTTGTCACACACAATCCAAACTCAGCCAAAAAAATGGAAAAGAGTCGGGCACACCCTTTGCGTACATTACCAGAAGAAACTGAAATCGTCAGTGACATTATTGTTGTCCAAC
>JAYQWI020000810.1:0-4149 GCA_035871815.2 Candidatus Parabeggiatoa communis | reverse complement strand
AATTCATGATGCCATTGTCAAGCAAACGTTTATTAACCTATTTGAATAACAGCTTGAACTCTTTGAATTATTGGCTTATCCCACAAACTTGTTTTCTCTGTGGCGATGCGGCTTTGAGATTGCCGATGTGTAGCGCGTGTTTGGCGGATTTACCTTTTCAATGCCCAGCCTGTGTTCGCTGTGCAAGACGTTTGCAAAAAGTCGGCATTTGTAAACAATGTCAAAAAGCACGGCCACATTATACGCACACTCAAGCTGTTTTTTCTTATCTTTATCCGCTAGATAAACTGATTTTGGCCGCCAAATTTCATCACAATATGACTGTGTTGAATTTATTAGGCCATCTCATGGCCGAACATTTGATAATCGAACCACGCCCTGATGTCTTAATTCCTGTACCCCTCCATCCTAAACGTTTACGTCACCGGGGGTATAATCAATCCTTAGAACTTGCCAAACGTATTAGCAAACATACCGGTATTCCTGTTGATATCAACGCTTGTCAACGCATTATCAATACCCCGCCACAAACCAGCTTGTCTGGAAAACAACGTCAAAGCAATCTAAAAGGCGCATTTAAAGTCGTGCGCGTTGAACGACACTGGCAACATCTGGTTTTGATTGACGATGTGATGACAACCGGAACGACTGTTGAAGAATTAGCATCCGTTTTTAAAGCAGCCGGTATCGAACAAGTCGATGTGTGGTGTTGTGCGAAATCAAACCAAAATTCTCTATAGACGCAGGGGCGAACATAAGTGTTCGCCCTAAAATGATTTGAACACTGTGTTTTGGGAGGCCCTCAATTTGTTGATGAGTACTGAGACATCGTTGCCATTTTCGAGATTGAGAATGATTGAGAATGATTTGAGGGGCAATATTTTTAGTATTACGGTAATCGACAATTGCAAGCTATTGACTGTTAGCTTCCGTATGAAGATGACACCACACTAATTGTTTTTCATGCGCTTGTCCGATTTCAACGCATCTGGGTTCAATGTGCTTACATTTTTCCATGACTAAGGGACAACGTGTGTGAAAGTGACAACCTGTCGGAGGATTTAATGGGGAAGGCACATCGCCTTCCAGAATAGTTGCGTTATGCATTATATCCGGATCGGGAATCGGATTGGCGGTTATCAGGGCTTGTGTATAAGGATGTTTGGGCGATTCAAATAGCTTTTTAGCTGGCGCAATTTCGACTATTCTGCCTAAATACATGACGGCTACCCGATTCGCGATATGTTGCACGACGTTGAGATCGTGGGAAATAAACAAATAAGCTAAATTGTATTCCGTTTGCAAATCGCGCAGTAGGTTAATGATTTGTGCTTGAATAGAAACATCTAGCGCCGATACGGCTTCGTCACAGACGATAAAGCTTGGTTTAAGTGCGAGTGCCCGTGCAATACCAATGCGTTGGCGTTGTCCTCCGGAAAATTCATGCGGATAGCGTGTGCGGTACGAAGGTGACAGGCCGACGCGATCAAGCAGTTTTTCAATACGGGAATCTAAATCTTTTGCTGTCCCAATACCGTGAACCTTCAGTGCTTCGCCTACAATATTACCCACTGTCATGCGTGGATTTAATGAACTATATGGGTCCTGAAAAATAATTTGCATCCAGCGGCGCATGGCGCGGAGTTCAGTCGCGCTCATTTTCAAAATATCATTGCCGTCAAAGAAAATATTGCCAGCTGTGGGTTCGATTAGGCGAAGCAAAGCGCGGCCTGCGGTTGTCTTGCCACAACCTGATTCACCGACTAAGCCAAGCGTTTCTCCTGGATAGATATCAAAAGAGATATCATCAACGGCTTTTACCCAGGCAGAAATACGCGAAAAAAAACCACTTCGCACCGGAAAATGCAGCTTCAAATGCTTAACGGTGAGAAGGGGAAGGATTTGGGGTGTGTTCATGGAATTTTTTTAGTTATACTGAACTGATATAGATATTCATAAAAACAATTTCGGGTTGCCCGATTAACGGAATAAACGGATTTTTAAAAGCACCTTTTTTCGTTCCAACTAATTTGCATAAAGCCAACACGCAACATGATGTTCTTGTTCTTGCTCTTTCAACGGCGGACTGTCTTGCGAACAACGCGCCATCACTTGCGGGCAGCGCGTGCAAAAACGACACCCGTTTGGATATTCAAGCGGCATAGGTACTGTACCTTGAATAGAAGCTAATCGTTCATCTGGTTGTCCCGGTATGGGCAGGGCTTTTAATAAGGCTTGTGTGTAAGGATGCAGAGGATTTTTGAACAGTTGGCGCACTTCAGCCTGTTCGGCAATTTCTCCGGCGTACATGACAATAACACGTTGTGCAAAATGGGCGACTACGCCTAAATTGTGTGTAATCAATAAGATAGCCATGCCCATGTCATCTTGGAGTTGTTTCAAAAGACGTAAAATTTGGGCTTGTATCGTCACATCTAAGGCCGTTGTCGGTTCATCGGCTATCAACAGATCAGGTTGGCAAGCTAAGGCTATTGCAATCATGACGCGCTGTTTCATGCCGCCTGATAGCTCGTGGGGATATTGATCAAGTCGCTTGCGCGGTGAGGAAATACCCACCTTTTCTAATAAACTAATGACTTCTAACCGTGCTTCACTTTCTGGCATTTTAAAATGGTGTATCAACACTTCAGCAATTTGATTGCCAATCGTGAAAACGGGGTTGAGGGAAGTCATGGGTTCTTGAAAAATCATGCCGATACGACGGCCTCGAATATGCTGACATTCTAGCTCACAAAGACGGGCGAGTTCTTGCCCTTTGAGTTTCATATTGCCCTGCACAATACGACCCGGTTCGTCGATCAAATTCATGATAGCCAGTGCGGTCACTGATTTACCACAGCCTGATTCGCCCACCAAGGCTACCGTTTCACCTGGACAGATGTTAAAGCCGACGTTTTGTACAACACGTAATTCTCCTTGATCGCTAAAAAAGGAGACGTGGAGATTATTGACTTCTAACACACAACAATCGTTGTTCTCGTTATTCATTTAACGCCTCCGCAACTTCGGGTTAAGGGCCTCACGCATACCTTCACCTACGAGGTTGAAGGCCAGTACGATAACCAAGATGGCTATTCCCGGCATGAAAAAAAGCCACGGCGCATCGAAAATGAAATTTTTACCATCCGCAAGAATGTTGCCCCAAGTGGCATAAGGCGGTTGTACGCCAAATCCGAGAAAACTTAAAGCGGATTCTGTTAAGATAGCACTGGCAACGCCAATAATCGCTGACACTAAAACCGGTGCCATCGCGTTGGGTACCATGTGTCGAAAAATAATACGCCATTCTGGTAAACCGACTGCTTTGGCTGCGACGACAAAATCTTGCTCTCGTAGTGTGAGAAATTCAGCCCGTACAAAGCGGGTTGTTCCCATCCAACTGGTTATACCTATAATGATCATTATATTATAGATGCTCGCGGGTAACAGGGCGACAACGGTTAGGATTAAAAAAAAGGTTGGAAAGCATAGCATGACATCGGTAAAACGCATAATCAGCGTATCGACGGAAATGAATCCGAGACGGAGGTTGCCATAAAATCCGGCTAAGCCGCCAAGCAAAATACCGATGAAAGTGGATATGCCCACGGCCACAAAGCCAATAGAAAGTGATACGAAAGAACCTTGTAGCATTCTGGCAAAGACATCGCGCCCTAATTCATCAGTCCCTAATAGGTAAATCCCAAAGCGGGGTATATCTTCCGCTGGAATGTGGGCGGAAGCACAAGATAAGGGGGGTAAGAATTTATCTACCAATCTAACGGTTGCCGGATCGAAAATGATTGTCCATTCTGTCAAAGCTTTTCCAGCAATTGCCGCGACAAGCAGTAACAGTAGAAGAATTCCACCGAACAGGGCTAATTTGTCTTTTTTGAAAAGTCGCCAAAACTCTTGAAGTGGCGTTTCTGATTGAACATCCATTATTGATAATACCTTTTTGATCTGATGGTTCTATTTTAGAATGATTTTTGTTTTCCTGCAATTTTGAGCATTGTTTAGGAATATCAAAAAAATAAATTATCCCGCAGGGCTACTCTATGCACACAAATTATTTGTAACAAACTGTCGGCTCACGCAGAGCCGCAGAGCCGCAGAGAATGAGAGAAATTAAACAAACCGGCTTGAATT
>JAYQWI020000809.1:0-6972 GCA_035871815.2 Candidatus Parabeggiatoa communis | reverse complement strand
ATAGTGACATGATGTGAATGACTGGATTTTAAAAAGGGGTTATTATATCATATTTGCGTTTTCATAAAGCGCCCTTCGGGGTTGTGCGGTGGGTTCGATTTTTATCCCAGTAGAGACGCACGGCCGTAGACGCACGGCCGTAGACGCACGGCCGTGCGTCTCTACGCGCCTTTGCGTGAAAAAACAAACCGCTCACTTGCCCACCATCTTGCTATTCATCCCACCTATTTTTAAATTCAATGAATATAAGGGATTGTAATCAGTGCAATGAGTACAACGGATGACGGGCCGATAAGCGAATTTATTGTAGGGTGGGATCGCTGTAGGCACGATCTCAAAAATTATCCCTAAAACCAGCAGACAGCAATCCCACCATCTATGCCTTATTGAGGTTCAAACGGATTAATCCATTTGAGATCAGGTACTTTTTGGAAGTCCTTGATGTTGCGTGTCATCAAAGGCAATTCCAAATGCAAAGCGGTTGCTGCGATAATCGCATCGGGTACTTTTAGTGAAGTGCTTTGCCGTAATTGAATACAGCATTTCACAATCTCTTCGCTTAAAGGTTGCTCTGTGAAATAGCTCAGTAAATCTTCGGCACGACTCAAAGACGGGTTGGTGTGATTAAACCAGCCAAGGACTTCTATACGAGTAATGACTGAGATAAAGGCACCCCTTTCTATCGCGTCTTGAACTTGCTGACGTGCTAATTCATTTAAACTGGCATTGAGATAATAAATGAGTATATTGGAATCAAACACGCACTGGTTTTTCATTAATCCCACCCCCTATCCCAGTCTTGACGCATTGCATTCATTTCTGCATCAATTTCATCCAAGCTTTTGCCGGTTCCCAAACATCCCCAGGCCCGTTGTAAAACGTCGTGGAGATTTTTTTTAGGTTTTGCGGTTGTCTTTTCAATATCCATCACCAGCACAACATGCACTTCTCTGTCCAGTTTGGGTGGGGCTTGATTAAGCCAACGGAATTGATTATCACTGTAAAGGGCTTCGTAAGTTTGCAACATAGGGCATCTCCTATTTAAAATTAAATTCAATGAATATAGCGTTTCCCGATTGAATGACATTTTTTTTGATGTAGGGTGGGTAGGAGCGTAGCGGAGTCGAAGACCAGCGAAGCTAAACCCACCATTTTCGAGTCTCGGTGGGTTTAGCTCTTTCGGTGGGTTTCGCTCCGCTACGCTCCGCTCTACCCACCCTACATACTGGGTTTCACACACATTCAACCCCCTTCTGGATTGTGCCTTTTAATTGATTTTTAGGATTGATTTTTTTTTGTACTTAGCTTCGCTGACCTTCGGTTCATGCAATCGGGAAACGCTATAGCTTTGGGTTGTCGTGATTACTCTTTGTATGATTTTCGGGTACATAGCGAAACCGGTGAACCCTACCTGCTTGAAGCCGGACTATTCCGTATTCTGGGATGCAAATCGACGGTGTTTGTTATTATATCGGTTAGAAATTAGAAGCTAAAGATGAAGGCCATTCAAAAAAAATATTCACTGACATTTTTGAACAATTGCCTCGTCAAGTTTGGGTATTAAAAGACCATGTTGAAATTGAAATGCCTTTAGAACAAATCGCTCCCAACGACATTGTTGTCGTGACGATTGGAGAAATCATTGCCATTGACGGTTTGATTATCACAAGAAAATCGAACCGCAAAATAAATTTTGCACTCCAAAAAATCGCAAAATAAATTTGGAACGATAATGATTTGTACTTAGCGTAGCTTCCCTTCGCTTCATTCAATCGGGAAACGCTATAGTAGAGACGCGATGCCTCGCGTCTCTTAAGTATCGCGTCTCTACATTTTGTGTTTTTGAGACGCTAGGCATAAGAGACGCTAGGCATAAGAGATGCGAAGCCTAAAAGACGCAAGGTATAAGAGACGCGAGGCATCGCGTCTCTACATTTTGTGTTTTTGAGACGCGAGGTATAAAAGACGCGAGGCATAAGAGACGCGAGGCATCGCGTTTCTACATCTTATGCCATACTGGTAAAACCGGTTTTTGGGGATAATTTTCAATTTCAACAAAAGCTGTACCGGTTTTTACCCCTTTATCGGTACGCAGTGGCAGTTTGTATCCATTACTGGCTTCGGCTAATTCTGATAGGATGATTTCTGCCTTGACATGCCCATAATCATCATCAAAAAAGAAATCCTTATTCACCACTTTGATTTCAATAATCACTTTATCAGAAGGTTTTGCACTGAAATCGGCACTGATGCCAATCACATCGGTTGACGTATGCGGTTCTGCATTAACTTGGTTGTTTTTAATCACCTCTCTGGCGTTCAATAAAACGGTAACGGTATTATTCTTGTCGTTTATATCTTCCCACTGAATCTGGGCTAATTTCAAGTGCAATTTATTCAGCATGATGCCCGAAGTGCTTTCTAAATAGACTTTGTAATCATGAATCTCTTTTTTCATGGTTTTCAAAGGGGCTTTTTGCAGATACTGATTAATATACTTGATATCCAAGTGTGTTCTAGCCTTCTCATACAAGATTTCATCTTGTTTTTCATAGATATCATGTTGCCAAGCCGCGACTTTAGATTGATGCTGAGGGGTTTTCAAATCTCCAGGTAGTTGGGCGTAATCCTTTAAGGATTCACTAGCTTGCTCCAATTGTTTAATTGTTAGTGCTAAGCTGACTTGTTTTTCTAATCTTTGCATCAGCATCGTTTTAAAAGTCTCTTTTAAGCGATTTAAACGCTTATCCGGAGGGTGACGACTCAGTAGTAGACCAGCAGGAAACAAATTTTCAGATTGCATTATCTGATCAATTTGAACAAGAAACTGTTCCCAATTTTGTTGATCCTTTAAGTAGGCTAACTGGTCAGATATTTGTTGTTCTAATGCCATCCTTTCTTGACGCAGACTTTCTGTTTCTGCCTCAGGTTCGTATGGTAACTCGCGTAATACGTCTAACAATTCACTTAGCCGTTTTGGATTTTGCAAGTCCTTTTGTACGACAAAGGCAATTTTACGCATTGTATCTTCATATTGCCGCTGAGCTAACTGGATTTGAGAACGCAGTTTGATATCCTGTGCCGCTTTAGCATGTTGCCCATAAGGATAATATTTTAAGTAGGCTTGCGCTGGCGAAAGCGCAGCGGATAAATTCACTGCCAAGGCTTCTTCAACGGGTCCCCATAAAAAGGTTTCTCGGTGGTTTTGTACATCCGTTAAGAATTTTTTAGCTTCAGAATAACTGAGAAAAGCATGGGAAATCATATGCCGATAATAAGGGGCAGCAATATAGCTTGTAAGCCATTTTTCGGCCTGTTCCAGTTGTTGATGCGTGGTGTCTTCATTATTAAAGGCGACGACATGTTGTTGATAAGACTTTAAATCAAAAGTGGTTTCAGCAATTAGCCAAAATACGATTAACCCCAAAACCGTATATAAAATACGTGACGTTTTTGCTTTTTGACAGATTTGTAATAACGTCTTGATTTGTTTCGCTTCTTTAGACGCTTTAGGAAAGCGATTCAATAAATCTAAACCCGTTTCTTTACAACGTGGAAAAACCAGTGAATTGCTTTGCTCTTGATAATTTTGTAAATCAATCGCATCGCGCTGTTGGGCGATCCAAATAAAGGCATCTTCTAAACCAAACGCATTTAAAGGATTCACTTGTTTAGGGCGTTCTATTTTGCCCTCTTCAACCGATATACATTCACAGGCGCCTAAAGCACTGACGGGAAAGACTTTAAAATTGCCCTCGGTTACAGAATAACGCAAGACATCTTCCAATCCTTTATGCGGTGGCGGATGGGTGGCCTTCATAAACTCTTCTAATTTACGTTGCTCTGTCGCGGGGGTGAGATAATCAATATCACTATAGCGATCCCATTTTGTGAGTACCAAAGCGATGGGCACATCTAATGCTGCACACGTTTGATTTTCGCAACGCAATAAACTAAAAGCTTGTCGCAAAGGATATAAATCAGTATAACTGTGATCATCACAGTCTTTTTCGTTTTGAAAATGCTGCCATTTATCCCGAAAAGGGGCTTCAGCCAATACGACAATCCCATCCATATCACTAATTTTTTTCCGCATATCTTTCGCCAACCGATCACGACTGATTTTGGGATTAATCAATTCTCCAGAATAATCGGTTAATTCAACACGGAAAGTTTGATGGGTTGATGCGGTAAAATCATATTCAAAAGTAAACTGTTCATCATTGCTAGGATTAGGGGCCGGCAATTGTAGCGATGACAAATTCTCAATGGCTTGAGTCATCCACTCTTTATTACGACCTAGTTTCATTAAATAATGATTTGGCTTGCCTACATGATGTTTAGGCATGGCCACTTCCAAGGCTCGCCAAATGCAGCTATAACCCAAAGCATGGGGATAACGTGGCATGGCCAAAGCGGCTAACAAACACGTCTTACCCGAAGACGATAAACCATATAAGGCGAAACGATAGACTTTTTTAGATTTTTTCATAAAACCAAATCCAAATTCCCTTTAAAAAATGGGGGGTAAAAATAATTGAAATGACAGGCAGGACGAATTGGGGAAGGAAATTATGAAGGAAAGGGAATTAAAATGGAAGGGATTAGGGGTTGATGTCCACTTGTTCAATTTATTAAGTACAACAAATGACATGAAATATAACGAATGATATCAAGTATGAGGGGCCGATAAATGAATTAGGACATGAGTACAAGGATAGGCAATGGCGGAACGCATAAGAGGGGCGGAGAAACGAAACGAATTAAGACATGAGTACAACAGGGGCCGATAAACAGATTATAGATATGAGTACAACAGGGGCCGATAAACGAATTAAGATATGAGTACAATAAATGACGGGCAGATAAACGAATTACAATAAAAAAAACGTGTGTTATCATTAATCAAGGTTCGTTAAGCTTTATTCGTTTATCGGCCTGTAATAGGCGTTCCACCACGGCGTATCGTTGTACTCTTATTATTATAATTTAAAAAATTGACGGAATTAAAAAAGCCCCAAGGCTAATTAAGCTTTGGGGCCTTTTAAATACAATGTGTTTCAATGTGTTATAAATATTAACATTTTATTTATAATTAAATGATTGGTGCCGAGGAAAGGACTTGAACCTTCACGGGGTTACCCCCACTAGCACCTGAAGCTAGCGCGTCTACCAATTCCGCCACCTCGGCATTGAGAAGGGGGCATTTTACCTTTATGAAAAAAAATAGTCAATGCGTTTGTCAAAAAAGTTTCAACACCCCAATCCACCTTTGCCTGTACAAATAGATTGACAATTGATAACTGATAACTGATAACTGATAACTGATGACTATAGAGACTGTATTGCCTTGGCATGATTCATTATGGCAAAAAATGCAGCATCGCTGGCAAGCTGATCGTTTGCCACATGCTTTATTATTGGTGGGCCCTAAAGGTATGGGTAAGGCCTTGTTTGCAAAACGTTTAGCAGATACGTTGTTGTGTGAACAGCCTAATGCGACTAAAAAACAGGCCTGTGGGCTGTGTAAATCATGCCATGTACAATTGGCTAAAACGCATCCTGATTTTTTAGAGGTGCAACCTGTTGAACCAGGGAAACAAATTTCAATTGAAAAAATAAGGAATTTGATTCATTTTTGTGAATTGACGACTCATTACGGCCGTTATCAAATTATTATTATTAATCCGGCTGAGGCGATGAATCGTAATGCGGCTAATAGTCTGTTAAAGTTATTGGAAGAGCCGCCTCCTAAAACTTTGATAATGCTTGTCAGTCATCAACATAACACTTTATCCGCTACGATTCGTAGTCGTTGTCAGCGAATTGATTTTAGTCGTCCAGATCGTCAATTAATACAAACTTGGCTGAGTCGTCAATTAAAAAATTCAACAATACAACAGATTCAATTGTTACTCAATTTGTCAGGCCAAGCGCCTCTTGCCGCACTCGCTTTAGCCGAAACAGATGCGATGACAAAGCGACAGGCGTTATTTAATAGCTTGATACAATTGCCAGAGGGTAAACATGATCCTATTCGGGTTGCTGAACAATGGGATAAACTAGAAGCGATACCGGTTTTACATTGGATGCTCAGTTGGACAATGGATATTATCCGCTATACTATTACGGGGCAAGCGCAATACATTGTCAATCAGGATCATCAAAAAACGATACAACACTTCGCGAACCAAGTGGATTTGCACAGTTTGTTTAAACTGTTAGAATTGCAACAAGAGGCGATTAGGCTAGTGACGGGCAATGCTAATGTTAAAGCACAAAGCTTGTTGGAATCTATTGCTATTTTTTGGATTGAACTGACAACTCAAAATAGGAGAAGGCTATTATGAAACGTATGGGTGGTATGAGAGGCGGGCGGATGATTAAGCTGAACTTCGCCGATGAGGATACATTATATAAGTCTTATTTACCCTTTCTTAAAAATGGCGGTTTGTTTTATTCTACAGAAAAAGCTTACAAATTGGGCGAAGAAGTGGTGTTATTGTTGACTTTGTTGGATGATGGGGAAAAAATTCCGATGGCGGGTAAAGTGGTTTGGATTAATCCTAAAGGGGCTCAAGGGGGAAGGCCGGCTGGTATTGGTATACATTTTAATAATGATGAACAGGGTAGGGCGACAGAAACCCGAAATAAAATCGAAAGGTCGTTAGCGAATAAGCTTAAATCGGATAAAAAGACTTATACCATGTAACTTATTTCAAATCCGATTGTGGTGGGCAACAATCGAAGCCCACCTTACAAGATGTCATTTTTGATCAAACAAAATCCATCTCAATCCTATTTTTAAAAACGATAGTAGGTTGAAACTTCATTCCCGAAGCTAATTAGGAAATAAGGAATATCAAAAAAATAAATTATCCCGCAGGGATACTCTATGCACACCAATAATTTGTAACAAACTGTCGGCTCACGCAGAGCCGCAGAGCCGCAGAGAATGAGAGAAATTAAACA
>JAYQWI020000808.1:0-14137 GCA_035871815.2 Candidatus Parabeggiatoa communis | reverse complement strand
TCTGATTTACACTTTGGGCTGGGTTCGGCAACCCAGGTTGATGAACTCACGATTTATTGGCCCGACGGCGCGGTGGAAAAACATCAGGATATCGAATCGGATCGACTGGTGATATTTGAGCATGTTGCTGACTATAGAAATTAATGGAGCAATAAACTCTTTGGAGTCCAAAGCTTTAGCTTTGGATTCCAATATATCCGATAAATTTTCAATTGATTTATATTTCGCGCTGGGTGTTAAGTCATGTTGGCTCGTTATACCCGCAAATGAAGTGATAACGGTTTACTCAGCACAAGGTGATTTTGAAAGTTTCGGTAGTAAAGATACTGAAGTGATTGACGATATTTTGGATATTCGTTTACCCAAACCGCAAATTTTTGGTAGGTAAACGTAAACGTGGGAGTTAGTCTCAAGACATTGAAATTATGAATGACAAAATCATTGTCTTTTTTATAAAATAGTCCTATAACTAAAAGGTTATTACATTTTAACCTGATTACGCGCTGTGGCAGATAATAAAATGCGAAGGCGACTATTCTTACCCGTTTATCAATTTGACAACAAGAGAATAAAATAATTTATGGAATATGCAAGAGATATAACAACGGGAAAAGACGTAAAGCCTGACGAAGTTGATAGAGGCACTTCTTTAATCTGCCCAGTTTGTGAAAAATGGGTACACTATGTTCAAAAAAGTAAAGATGGGCGTAAGCCTCATTTCGCCCATAACAAAGGTGAAGGTACTATAGATATAGAATGTAAAAATTACCACCCGAGTCATCATACGCCCTCAACCCCGTCCATTTTTAGTGATTTTCATCAATTCACAGAAAATACGCCATCAACCGTACCTATTTTTAGTGGTTCCCATCAATCCACTGAAAAAAAGAATAATTATTCATTTCAGCTTGATATTGTTTTATCCAATCCTATCCTTAATACACCTTCTTGGTATCTCGCTATTGTTTTTGCTAAAACAGCCATAAAATATAATTATGTTATTAAACAAGGACTTATTGGATATAGTCACGCAAATTCCATGCACCCAGTACCGGTTTCAGTTGACATCAATAGCCAAGATTATCAAGTTGAAATATTTGACAATAGCATATTAAAGGATGTGATAACTATTTCTGGTTTGAACATTGAATCGGGTAATTTGTTTACCCATAAAGGCGATCATGGACGTAGATTATCAAGCCATAAACATTTATATTGGGGTGAACAATATTTTTTAGTTTGGCATAAGGATTATAAGGTAACATGTCCGCCTGAAATCGTACAGCGTGTATTAATACCTCAAGATAATTGGGAATGTGTAGAAATACAATTACCTAAAAAGCCTAGCACTGTTATTAAAAACTGGGCATATCAGTACTTGGAAAGGGAAATCCAAACACCAGCCATTACACTCTCATTGGTAACACCGCCTATTTTTAAAAAAAATGAAGACGTAGTACAAATTAAGGATACTGATAATGTTGTGATTGCTGTCACAGAGCCATTGGGAAATAATATCCAAGATACGTTGGTGATAAAACACGAAAGATTTCCACAAAGGGCGATGGATTTGAATGATAGTTCACCGGCACTAATTGATTTGGGACATTTAACACCGGGTAAAACTACACTGAGCTTAAACTCATCTACCAAACTGCTTATCCTAAATTGTGTATGCTATCAGGAAAATCTTAGACTACCCGCTGCGGTTTTCCTCAAATTTCAAAACGACTTGACACTGCCTGCTTATAGCCTTAGTATTTGTGATAGTCAATTTATGGGTTTATCCTTCCCTACATTGATGAATTTTAGGATTCTGTGGAAATCTGCAAACGATTTAACTTGGCAAGCTATTACTATTACACCTAAGAAAGATGAATCTCAAAAAGATCTTCAAGAAAGAGCGAAACAAGCCATCATTGAACTTTTTGAGAAAAAAGAACTATTTATCCAACTTGATTTTGGTAATTTTGGACAACCATTAATTCAACAAGCAACAGTTTCTTCAAAATCGGAATATCGGTTGCCCAATGAAGTTATACAACAACTCCGTTGGCTTGCCAGTTTGGATCAACTTGGCGCAAAATGTACGCAACAAGCCAGTGGCGAAGGTATGCGTATGTTGAAAAAAATCTCTCGGCATACTGAAGATTTAAACAAATACATCCCAAATTTTAACCCTTATGTGTCTGCTATGCTTGAACCACATTTGCGGGCATTAGCCAAAAAAATCAAAAAAGAACGACGTTGATATTTTAATGATTTTACATAAACCTTATCCAGAAGAAAAACGTGTTTTTCTACTGAGTCAATCTGATAACGAATTCAGGGCATTTTTTAATGAAATTTCTCATCCTGAAAAAAATAAATTGACTAAGATTCTCCCTGCTGTATCTGGAGTCCGACCGAAAAAACAATTAGACTATTTAGAACGACGCTTTATAACATTAATTCAAGATGCCAAAAGTTCTGAAACGTCATCTAAAAGCCAAAAAGCATGGAAACGCATTTCAGGGATTTGGATGGCTTGGATACATTCACACTCCATACTTCAAGAATGCCTAGAAAATTATGATAATAGTGCTGATTTTGAAGATGGAAATATTATTCCACCCAATACATCATTGGATATTGGCTGTTTTACCTATCTCGCTGAAGCAAGCCATACTCATAAATTGCCTCGTTCCCTAATACAGCGTTTCTATGAATTTGGCTATTTCCAACCGGATATCAATATTGAATTTATTATTAAAAATATTGAAGTTCCCTCTGAAAAAATGAATGATAATGTTAATACTGAATTGACATTTGACAAATTACAGGTACTGCACGATTTACAAGTACGTGTCACTCAGATAGAAACCAATCGCACCAAACAAGACGGTAGTGATCAAGAATTTATCAAACCGTTGGTAGAAAAGTCCCTAGTTGAAGTGAAACAAGGGATTGATAATGTTATCAAACGTGTATCAGCACTCGAAAATAACTACGAAAAGTTAGAAAATCAACTCAGTGTTTTTGAAACCTTACCTAACCAAGTTGAAAAATTGTCACAGGCAGTTAATGCTATCAATTTACAGCTTGATATGACCGTAACTACAATTGACTTAGATGGATTCAAACAAGACGTTGAAAAATTAGAAAAAACGTTGCTTGATAAGGTTGAGATTCTGAGTCAAAAAATTGCCGATATGCCTCTCAAAAGTGCGCTGGATAATTTAAAACAGCAAGTTTCTAAATTAGAAAAAGAACTGGCTGAACAAGGGGAATTACTTTTTGATGAACTGGAACAACATAATACCACAGCACCAAGTAATGAAAATACCGGATACGTTGCTATACAAACTGGATTGTACTCCAGCCATATCGAACTCTCTGATGCACCTAAAATACTGTCATCAAAAGAGGATTTGATTGGTCATTTAACGTGTAACTTAAAAGCAGCAGCAGGATTAATAAAAGGCAGTGCTAAAAAATTAGCTAAAGAAATTTTAGCCGGTTTGGCTGCCGGAGAACTTATTGTATTTTCAGGTTCATTAGCTTTTAATATCGCTCAAGTGTGTACACAAGCTCTCGCAGCAAAACAAGCACCAACTGTTATTCATATTCCCATTGGTTTACTCAATGGACAACAATTTAGTGATTATTTATGGAGGGCCATTAAAAAGGCTAAAATGTCTGAACATGTTTGCGCCATTATCATTGAAGGGATAAACCGTTCGGCTTTAGAAAGTTATGCAGTAACCCTGCGTCAAATGATTACTCAGAGATTGTTAGGACAAACCGATTTGGCACCCCATATCGTATTTTTTGGTACACTTGTGGAAGGTGTCGCCACGTTGCCAGTGCCGGTAGAACTGTGTGAATTAGGTCCTATTTTTAATACTGATGTACTAGGATGGCGCAGTCAATTGAACACCACAGTGTATGAGGGTGGTGCAATACCCACTCAAGATTGGCAGTCATGGATGACAACGGATGATAAAGCTGTTCCTTTGGAAAAGGAACTCAATGAAGCCATTGATAACCCTATTTTTTATCCAAGTCAATTATGGCAACTTTGTGTACGACAAGCCTATTGTTATTTAGTATATATTTTTGACGATTCAGAAGAAAGTATTTTAAATTCATTGGCTTTTGGGTGGTTCATACCCAGAGCCGTAGCGGCAGAACAAGATTGGATGGAAATTAAAGAATGGCTATTGGAAGATGTTTTTCCTGAAGGCCTCCCTGAAAACGAAAAACGGATAGACAAACTGCTACGCCGTCATCTTAAATCTGAAAAATGAACAGACACGATGCACAATTGGCATTGGAAAAGGTTATTGATAATCTTGGATTGAGTGCTGCAACGCCAACCTCTGATCAAATCATTGCCGAATATTTACGACATGCGCTACACACCTTAAGTCATAACCCTACAACGGTGCAAAGAATTTATGTGACAAAATTGATAAACCAAGTCAAACGCCAATTAAGTCCCCTTGGGCAGAATTTTCAAGAGACAGACTCCGATGCTCCCATTCGCCGTGTCCTTGAACAACTCAAGCAAGTAGGTGATGTCGCTGAACTAGGTAACGGTTATTGGCTACCGACACCTTTACGTTTGGTTAGATTACCTAATGGTAAAATACTTTTAATTGGCGGAATGGATACAAAATCACTCCAGACACGTTTTGGAAAAATGGTACAACCAAGCGGATTTGTCAGGAGTGTACAATCAAATGATACCACGCATTTTGAGCGGGAAGATATTCACTGGCAAGGTTTTGAAGATTGGGTGGGTGAAGCAGAAACGGATATCTGCACTTGGACACGCAATTTGCTTGATGAAGCACGTCAACGTCTCAACCCCAGTGCTAGTGATTTGACTGATTTTGAGGTTTATATGCCTCGTTTGTGTAAAACTAATTTGCAATATTACCGTTGGATACAGGCACAAAAACTAGCCTTTGCACCCAAAGACATAGTGCTTTGTCGCTTTAAGCAAACTTTTGTGACTTATTATTTAGGACTGTTGACTGGTGAAAAGCCGGTACGTTTGCAGCGCGAAAGCAGAGTTGAGCAAGATATCGAAATTCGCAAGCTATTGTACGGATTAGATGCGCTTGCTCAATGTTCTACCAACGCCAAATTTGAGCTACTTGATGAAAAACAAGGAAAATTAATATTCCGTAGTTGGCTTCCGGCAACACAGCGGCGTTTATTGTTGGCATTAGGGCATGAAGTTCATAGTCGCTTACCATTGGTTTATGAATTTTCAATTGATTTTAAAGGAGAAATTTTTAAACACGTACAAAAGTTGGGTATTTCAATAATTGAGGATAAAATAGATGGATAAGACAGAAGATTACAGTGTTCAACATGTGGTTGAAGCACTCAAAGAAACCTTAATCTCTTACCTTGAAATGCAATATCATATCAAGGATACCAGCTTGATTAAGGAACGGCGGTGTTTATTGGATCAAGAAGGCACGGTTTTTCAACGTCCCTTTATTGAATCCACCCCCATTTATGAACAAGGTGCGCCTTATGCGGAAATAGATATGCCGCAACCGGTTAAAGATATACTTTCGCAACTGGTTGATTTAAATGTCGGTATTTATCCAAAACCTTATCGACATCAAACCGAGGCATTAAAAGCTTTTTTAACGGATAAACACGATTTAATCGTTGCGACGGGTACAGGCTCCGGTAAAACTGAAAGCTTTCTCATGCCGATTCTAGGATCATTAGTGCTTGAATCATTGCAACGTCCGAAATCCGCTAAAAAACAGGGTTGTCGTGCATTATTATTGTATCCCATGAATGCATTGGTGAATGATCAATTAGCCAGATTGCGGCGGCTATTTGGGAATGATAAGGTTGCAGAATTATTGGCACAAAATCGGGGACGGCGAGTGCGCTTTGGTGCTTACAATAGCCGTACACCTTATCCAGGACCACGTTCATCTACTAAAGATGGTCAATATATTAAGCCCCTTTTTGAAGAGTATTACTTGAATGATGAGTTTCTTGCTCGAAAAGAGGCATTAGAAAAACTTGGCCGATGGCCTAGCAAGGATTTGGAAGGTTTTTATGGGCGGGATAAAGTGGCAACAGCCACTTACGTTTCTGGTCATAAAAATGGACAATCCTACAATGTGTATAATTGGGGCAAACGCTTAAAAACTCAGCCCAAAGATCGTGAATTACTAACGCGCCATGAAATGCACGAAGCTTGTCCAGACCTTTTAATTACCAATTACTCTATGCTTGAGTATATGTTAATGAGGCCAGTTGAACGTGATTTATTTAAACAAACCAAAAATTGGCTGAAAGCGGATAAAGACAATGAATTTATTTTGGTACTTGACGAAGCTCATATGTACCGGGGCACAGGTGGAGCGGAAGTTGCTTTGTTGATTCGACGTTTGCAAGCGCGTTTAGGCATTCCTAGAGAAAGAATGCGCTGTATTTTAACCAGTGCCAGTTTAGGTGCAACTGAGGATGCTAAAACTGCGGTGAAAAAATTTGCCGCAGATTTAACCGGTTTAACTTCAAATACTCAACGCCAATTTCAACTGATTACTGGAGTTCAAGAAAAGCGGCACGGTGCCAAGGTAGGTACACCGGAAGAAGCCCAAGCTCTAGCTGATTTTGACCTCAAACAATTTTATGACTATTCCATTGACCAAGAAGTTGCCATTGATAGCGTTAAAACATTGGCAAAAGCCCTCAAATGGCCGACTGAAAAACAGTCTGATCTTCATCAATATTTGTATGATAATTTAACCGGTTTTGGTCCTGCTGAAAAACTCATAAAACAAGTGAGTGGCAAAGCGGTCGAATTTGGAAAATTGGCCCAACAGTTATTTCCCAATCTATCGGCAAACACTCAAACACAAGCAACTTCTGCCTTGCTTGCTTTATGCACCTTTGCACGACGCTTAGATAAAAGAGTCCTCGCCCCGATGCGTTTGCACCTGTTTTATCGAGGATTACCCAGTCTCTATGCGTGTATTAATCCCAATTGCAATCAGCGATTAGACATTTCAGCAGAAAAACATTTATTGGGTAGTTTGTACACCGCGCCAAGAACGCATTGTGACTGTGGGGGGCGCGTCTATGAACTGCTTACTCATCAAGATTGTGGTTCAGCATTTATTCGCGCTTATATCCAAGGTACTCAAGGCGATTTTCTATTGCACCTGCCCAGTGGCAATATCGGACAAGAAAGCGTGCAGCCCTTAGATGAAATTCATATTTTGGTGGAAAAAAGCATTCATCCCGATGCACCACATACACCTATTTGGATCGACATTCAAACGGGAAGAATCGCACGACAATCGCCTCACAACAATAGTGATTTTTTGAAAGCTTATATTTCTATAACGCCACCACCAAAAGCCATAAATGGTCAAATACAAATCACTTTTCCAGACTGCCCGGTTTGTACCCGAAATTTGGAAAGATTTCGTTATAAATTGGGCAATTTAGAAACCAAAGGGGAAGGCACTTTTGCCAATTTAGTCAAAGCGCAAGTCATTAACCAACCACCACAAAAATTGGAAAGCCAAGAATCTCCTAATGCGGGACGTAAATCATTATTGTTTTCAGATGGTCGTCAAAAAGCAGCTCGCTTGGCACTGTATATCCCTAGAGAAGTTGAATTGGATTCATTTCGTCAAGCGATTTGTTTAGCGGCATCGCGTTTGACGGAGATACGTGGAGAAGCACGACTCACTCGTGAACTTTATGTGGCTTTTGTGGCAGTTGCCCTTGAATTTAATTTGCAATTTTTTGATCGGGATGATCAAAGAAATTTACGTCAACATATTGATACATTTAGTGGTGATTACGAAGCTATGCTTGAAGATGCTTTAGAGGAACCTTGGGATGTCACACCACCAGCAAAATATCAAGAAGCTTTGCTACGTCAACTTTGCCACCCTTATTATTCTTTACAAACCACTACCATTGGTTATGTAGAACCCTCAAAACGCGCCCAAAGATCATTAGAACGTGAGATTGTCAAATTGGATAAACGCTTGGATGTCGAAAAAACCAATATCACAATGGCATGGATCAACGATCTCTTGCGAGATTATGCCTTTGATAAAACCATTGCGGACTCACTACGCCAAAAATCCGCCGGTTATCAGCGAGGGCGATGGGACAATACTGGCAATTTCAGCAAGAACTTGAAAAAGATCTTAAGCCATCATTGCGGTTTATCTAATAAAGGAGACAAAGAGGTCATTAACAAATTAGAGGGCGTTTTAAGGGATCAATTGTGTGTTCAAGAAAAAAACTTTTACTTGCTTGATCCGAATAAGATTCGCCTTGTCGTGGATTTAAAACGCGCTTGGTATCAATGCCAAACATGTGCTTTCATTTCGCCCGTCGTTGTTGCTAACCATTGCACTCAATGTGGTGGTGCTAATGTAGAATCGTTATCACCTGATCATCAGTACATACAAACCCGTAAGCGGTTTTGGCGTGATCCGGTTGCGAGTGCCTTAGCACAAAACACGCGCCCTCGGCATATAACGGCTGAAGAACACACCGCCCAACTGTCCCATAAAGATGTGGGTGAACTCCATGCCACAACTGAAAAGCGTGAATTGCAATTCCAAGATATTTTGCTAGATAAAGGTGAAGGGCCAGTAGATGTATTAAGTTGTACCACAACAATGGAAGTCGGGGTGGATATCGGTGCATTGACGGCGGTTGGTTTACGTAATGTTCCACCGCAACGAGAAAATTATCAACAACGTGCTGGGCGATCCGGGCGACGTGGTTCAGCGGTGTCAACGGTTATTACTTATGCCCAAGGCGGACATCACGACGGCTATTATTTTCATTATCCCGATAAAATCATTGCTGGTGATCCTAGAAAACCCGTCGTTAATGTGAACAACGAAAAAATTGCTAAACGGCATATTCACGCTTTCTTGTTTCAAACATTTTTCCATACTGCAATTGATCAAGGGAAAATCAAGGCGAACTCCTCTTCAAACTTGTTTTCAGCACTCGGAAATAGCCAATATTTTTTCGAGAGTAAAAAAGATAATCCAGTGAATTTATTGGCTTTTGATATCTGGGTTCGGCAAAATGTCATCGCATCTGCTGGCAAATTACGTGAACACATTTTAGAATGGCTACCTGAGATTGAAGTGCCAAATAGATCACACTGGTTACAACAAATCTCTCAAACCTTACTAGACACATTGAATGCGATTACTTTGAAAGAAAGCGATGCGGAAGAATTGCTTAATTTCTTATTTGACAATGGCTTTCTGCCCATGTACGCTTTTCCAACTGATTTGTGCAGTTTTCCGATTGAAGAATGGACAAAAAAAGGTATTGCTATTAAAGAGCAACCGCAGCAAAGTATTGCGAAAGCTTTAAGTGAATACGCGCCAGGACGGATTGTTATTGTCGATAAATGTACTTATCGTGCCGGTGGTGTCACCAGTGCGGCAGCAAAAACTTCTGACATCGACAAAGCGGCTCCCTTGTTTCAGAAAAAACGGCCTCAATATGTTCATTGCACTCAGTGTAGCTATGTACAGGATACTTTTGAAGACGAGCAGACACTAACGTTGCCTGAATGTCCCGTTTGTAACAATTTATTGAAAGAATCTGAAATGCTGATACCGGAAGTTTTTCGTCCAGAAAAAGGTAGAGAAATTCAAGAATATGACCATGACCAAGAATGGACGTATGCCAGTTCAGCACAATTTCCTCTGCCGGTGGAAGAGGATTTTGATTGGAACGCTATTGGTGTGCATGGGCGTTTTACCCAAACTTCAGATCGCCGCTTGATTATCGTTAACAAAGGTAAAGATGTTGACACGGAGGAAGGTTTTAATATCTGTGAAAAATGCGGTGCGGCTGCACCTATTGATACGCTACTTGATAATAAGTTAGAAGGACGACATGGGCGACCCTATTTATTAGATAGGAAACTGACTGATAGCAAATCCTGTAATGGTCAATTACACCAAGTTTTGCTTGGAACCGATTTCCGTTCTGATCTTCTATTGATTCGCATATCCATTGAACACCCTTTTAGGACAAACATGCCATCTTCTATTACTCGAAATGTTTTAGAAGATGCTTTGCGTACTTTGTCAGAAGCCTTATTATTGGCAGCAAGTCGAACCCTAGATATTGATCCGACTGAATTTAGTGCTGGGTTTCGTATTGTGCCGACGGGACAAGACAAGGCAGTAGAGGCAGATATATATTTGTTTGATACGTTAACAGGTGGTGCCGGTTATGCTGATCAAGTTGGACAACAACTTGATGAGATACTTAAAGAAACGCTTGATTTATTAGAACACTGTCCGAATAAATGTACTCATTCTTGCCAAGATTGTCTGCGACACTATGCCAATCAATACTGGCATGAACACCTTGATCGTTATTTAGCAGCAGATTTATTACGTTATATGCAGAAAGGTGTCATACCCAGTATTAAAGCCGTTTCAGAACAAACTAAACAATTGCAAGCGTTAAAACGATTGCTTGAATTAGATGGTTATGAATGTCATCAAGATGACAAGTTCCCCTTGCTCATCAAATCCAATGCACATAAATTGGCGGTTGGCACTTACCCTGGATTGCTGGATGAAAAGGCCGACAATTTTCAGTATCACCAACGCGATGATTATCAACAAAGGGGAGAGATTCATCTTGTCAATGATTATTTCCTTGATAGAAATTTACCGGGTGCTTATCAAGAGGTAAAAAATCGTTTGTAATCAAGTATTTCAGCAATAAGCGTAGGGTGCGTTTCACGCACCTTTTAATTAAAATGGGTTTCGAGTTTCAAAATATCAGCCAGTAACAATTCCCATCAAAAGCGGCAACGTTATGAGGATTTGGCTAGGGCGTTGAAGTTGGCGTGGCAATCTCAATAGGGTGGAGTACAACGAATTATGGGCCGAGAAACTAATAAAAACAATGGCTCCAGTGATTTTAATTCGTTTATCCCCGTAATTCGTTGTACTGATCCTGCTACAGGAGATCGTAAAGCCATGAAAGCAATGATCTACCAAGGCTATGTGGCCAATATTGAATATGATACAGAAGATCGTATTTTTGTCGATCATTTGGCCGACATCCGTGACACCGTTGGATTTCACGGTACCAGCCTTGATGAGTTGGAGTCGGCTTTTCATGAAGCGGTTGATCACTATCTAGCCGTTTGCGAAAAGATTGGGCAAAAACCACAATTGAATACACACGGTAGTAAATTATGAGAAAAGTTATTCTATATCCCGGTGAAGAGGGTTATATAGTCGCGGAATGCCCCAGTTTACCTGGTTGTATTAGTCAAGGTCAAACTCGCAATCAAGCACTTGAAAATATTAGAGAAGCCATTAGCCTTTATATTAAAACCCTTGTTTAAGATGGTGAATTAGTTCCAGAAGACGGTGTTGAAATGGTGGAGGTGTGATGAGTACCGTTATTTATTTCAGGTAAAAAATGGGTTCAAGCACTCTCGAAAATGGGTTTTAGTGTCAGATTTCAAGAAGGTAGTCATATTATCTTAGTGCGTGAAGCACCTAAAACACGTCTTAGCGTTCCTAATCACACTTGATAAAGGCACATTACGTGCTATTATTCGTCAAGCTGGACTGACTATTGATGAATTTATCAGCCTATTGTAATCAAACGAGGCCCAAAAAATGGCAAAAGACAATTTTCGTAACCCAATGTTCCGTGAACATCAACAGGCCGCTATAAAATCAATCAGCACTGAAATTGACACATTAGAAAAAATGGTAATTCAGGGCGATATTTTGCCTGATATTGAATCTGCGCTGGGCCGTCTTCAAGGCATTATAAACAGAGCAAAAGCATCTAGTCTTGTCGGTGTAGAACAGAAAACAGTCTTTCATCACGACATTGATGCTCATTTTTCTGAACTGTTGGTTTCTAACTATAAGCAATTGCAGAACCTGAGCATTTCAAAGCTCTCTCGCATCAATCTTTTTACTGGCATTAACAATTCTGGAAAAACGACCTTACTTGAAGCGATTTATCTGCTTTGTCGTCAGAATGATTTTTTGGGCTTGCTTGAAGTGATTCGACGGCGCGGAAAAATGCCTGAAGATCGAATCAATCCAGAATGGTTTATTGAGCAGATACCAGGAGAGATTGAGATTAGTGGGCAATTTGATAACGCTGATTCACATGTTCGGATAACACATTATGAAGAAGAGAATAGTCGCATCGACAAATCACATTATCTGGAATCGGTAGACATTTCTTCACGTTATGCCACAACCTCACTCAAATCGCTTACCAGGATATTCAAAGGGCGGGATCGTGAAACTCAGGCGGATCGCATTAAAATGCTTTGTCCCTCCGTTTTTAGCAGTCCTTTTTTCTTAAATGAACCACATCGCTATGCACAGTTTTACTATAAAAGTGTGCGATCCAAAAGCTTACCTAAAATCATTGCGTTCATTCGTGAAAAGGTGGTCGGAACACTTGAGGATATTCGACTGGCTGATGAAAGGCAACGCTTTCTTGTCACTGATAGTGTATTCAAAGAAACATTGGACTTAAGCGGATATGGTGAAGGATTACAGCGTATTTTTTTCATTTCACTCTTATTTGCGTCGGCACAGAACGGCATTATTCTGATTGATGAGTTTGAAAATGCCATTCATACGGAATTGCTCGCTCAGTTTGCAGGATTGATTGATGAACTCTCTAAACTGTTCAATACCCAAGTATTTTTGACTAGCCACAGTAAAGAGTGTATTGATGCTTTCGTTAAAAATATGCCACAAATCAATGATCTATCGGCCTGTGCTTTAGTGGAAAATGAAGGTTGTATTGTGGCTAGAGAATTTACCGGCAAAGCGTTTCGGCGACTTGTCGAAGCGGGTAATGTTGATTTGAGGAGGGCTAAATAATGGAAAATATTAATGCCCTGTTGGTATTTTGTGAAGGCCCACACGATGTTGCTTTTTGTCGTTTGATGTTCAAGTATTTTTTTGATATTACTCAAATTGATTGGAAATTTAGCGAGTATCCGGCACCGTTTAATCAGTTGTTCAAAACCAGCATGGAAAATCATGCCGCGCAGGATATGAGTTTGGATATGGCACACAAATTTTTTCTGCCAGATAGAACATTGTACAACGAAAACAGAAAATTGCTTGTATTGCTTTTTAATACGGGGGGAAAAAGCAAAACGGATAATCCGAAAATTTTTCTGAGAGATTTCTTACCGCTATTAAAGCAATCAAAAGTTTTTCCTGGCGATGCGAAGAAAATAGTCAATCGCTGTAATTACCTTTTTCTGTATGATCGAGATAACAAAGAACCTTCTAATGTGTTTTCGTGGTGTCAGAATGAATTTGCACAGATTGAAGATGAGATTTTTATCGAAGAGGATTTTATAATTGATGAAGACAACAATCTCGCTGCAAGTTGTCTTACGAAAACGGTTGGTGTTTATGTTTTTTCAAAATCCAATTCACTAGGAACACTTGAAGACATCTTGCTTCCCCTGTTTGAATCCGCGCAAAGCCAATTGCTAGATGAAGCTGAAAAATTTATTGATCGTGCATTCACTTGGAAAACGGAACAAGATAATGTTGAAAAAAGGATCGCTGAAATTGCGAAAAGGAAAAAAGCGATAATCACAACAATGGGGCAGAGAAAGAAACCTGGCTCATCCATGAACGTTGTTGTTGATCAAGGAAAACTGATTTCAAAAGAAATATTCACCCTGAACAATGATGTTAAACTGTTCGTTAATTTTGTTGGCTCTTTACCAGTATTAAGAGAATTCACCCCTTAAAGTTTGGCTTAATCCCAAAAAGCCAATTACTGAAAAGCGAGTTGTTTAAGTCGTTTCAGAAAAATCAGAACAAGTCGCCTTTGAAAAACTACAAAATACATCCGTTAATAACAAACCTGTTCTGTAAACCTGAAAAAAGGAGTACGTTATGTCTTTCTTAAAACAAAATTCACCGCGGTTGGTGGAAATCTTGATTATCATTATCTTATATGGTTTTGCCCAATTGCCCGATATTTCAACCGATGAACGAGAACAACTCACGCAACGGTTTCATTTTTCACAACTTGCTCTGCCGGAAGTACCCGGGCCCAAAAAACGTATCGT
>JAYQWI020000807.1:0-6836 GCA_035871815.2 Candidatus Parabeggiatoa communis | reverse complement strand
CCACCGCTATACCATCACGAAAATCGCCAGCATAACGGTAGCGATCTACATACACCGGCTCGCCGTTTTCGTTCAAATGGCAATAACGTCCCGGTTGCCCTCGCACAGTGCAGCGTCCTTGCTGATAATTGCCACACCATTTATAACGCATCGTTTAGAGAATGAACGAGACAACCAAGTTTTTCGAGAAGCCTAAATTACTGACTTTGACGTATCACGTCGGCAAGATGATAGGTAGCAAGAGTGGCTATGTCATCATTACCGGGCGGCGTAGTCCAAGGTTTAGTAAAGCGAACCACCAATGCTTTGGGGGGTGTTTTCATCTGTAATATCACCCGCTGTTGTTGAACGAGTTTGGCCAGTGCCGGTTGTTGCCAAGTTCGTAAAAAATCCGCTCTTTGTGTGATGCTAAGAAAAGCCAACAGTTCAGTTTCCTGAGTGGATGGTTGACAAAGAATCTCCAATGCAGCCCTCACTTTGGCTTTATCTCCGACAAGAGTAAACTGAGCAATGCTTTCTCTGAGCAATTGTTGCCCGACCGGATCGTCCTGTTTCCTTGCACACAACACTCTACCTAACAGAAACGCTATTTCCCAACGTTCTAAAACCGTACCACATTGACTCAAACCTTCCCGCGCAGTGAGCGTCCAACTTTCGGCCTCGTCAATTTGCTGTTCGGCCCATTTTATGGCTGCCAAATGGCGTGCAATTTGAGCCTCAGCTCTGGTATCGGCCTCAGTAATCGCGTCGTTGAGCAAGCCTTCCAATTGTTCCGTATTGTGGGTGATTTGCGCTATCGCTATCGCACAACGACGAGCAGCCCAGCTATCTTCTACTTGATACCAGATTTTCTGAGCGTCAACCAATTGCGTTAAGGCATCAGTGGGCGAAATCAAGGCAGTCATTTCTAATGCCTCAGCTAATACCCGCGGATAACCCAGTTGGCGAGCTTCCGTCAGAACCGCTTCACGTTCCAAAAAAGCTTCATAAGATCGACCACAATCGCGTAGCATTTGCAGTTGTTCCATTTTTACCGATAGTTGTAATACTTTTTCATC
Organism: Candidatus Parabeggiatoa communis; assembly: GCA_035871815.2. Lineage (GTDB taxonomy): Bacteria > Pseudomonadota > Gammaproteobacteria > Beggiatoales > Beggiatoaceae > Parabeggiatoa > Parabeggiatoa communis. The sequence continues at coordinate 5,778 of JAYQWI020000807.1, read as the reverse complement.
ACTTTGACTAAACGCCTCGGCTGCCGCTTGCAGTGTTGACCAAGCACGTCCAAATCGCCCCAATGCCAAATCAACCTTCGCTTGCTGAGTGCGAATGCGCCAAACACCAGAACGGTGATTGACTTCTCGGAAATGCGCTTCGGCACTCTCTAAATGTTTCCATGCAGCGGCCCAACGCCCTTCCTCGGTGGCTAAAATAGCCAGATCAAAATGACTATAGCCTTGGACACGGACTTCATCATTGTGCTGTCCCAACATGATAGCCCGTTCTGCCAATGCAACGGCTTCTTGCCGATGCTGACGATGTCGTTCCACTTCTCCAAGACATTGAACCGCAAAACTCAAACCAATATGCTGATCTAATTGCTCATATTCAACGATGGCTTGCCGTAATAATTCTGCTCCCTCACTGGGATGCCCCATCGCATCGGCAATCACGCCTAATTCTTTCAGGAAATTCGGGTGATGAGTTTGGTCACCCGCTGCCTCAGATAAAACTAAACCGCGCTGCATTTTTGCTTTGGCTTGTTCTATATCACCGAGACCACGAAGACTCGCCGACAGAATATAATGAGACTGAGCCGTATCGGATTCTGGCAATAACGTGAGTGCTTGTTGGGCCAATGCGACGGCCTGATGAAAATAACCCAAGAAATAAGCCATAGTGGCCCCAATAAAAACCATCTGGCCTCGTTGCTCTGCCTCCAAGCCGTCAATACTGGCCACCTTCTGTGTCTCCCGTAAACCAGCCGAGGCGGCCCCCTCCCAAAGATATAATTGAAAGGCAGCTGTGACCAAATCACAAGCCAAATCAGCGTTTTGTGACGGTTGCTGCACCAAGCGTTCAATTAATTCGGCTAAATTGGCTTTTTCACCTCTAAATGCTTGTAAAGCAACCTGTTCTTCCCCGGCGTGAAACCTTTCCTGCCATTGATGCAAACATTCCAAATACCATTCCGCCACAGCTTTAATAAAACAGGTTGGCTCCAGACGACTAGCCACAAAACCACGCACAATCTCATGAGCACGCCACCGTTCCCCGATTTGCTCGGCCATACCATGACTGAGGGCCTTTTTTCGTGCCGCTTCATTCAGCCCTATAGCTTCCAGTAGTGCCGTTGACGCACCACTGGGCAATAGTGCCAAAATGGCCAGCACCGGTTGTCCCAGAGAACCAATGGCTTCCCATGAAGAACTCAACGCATTTTCCAAACTAAATACCGTTTCTGAACGTTGGGCAGCGGTTAAAACGGCTTCATAACCTTCGTTGACAACGCGACTGCCAATCAGTTTCAGGGCAAGAGGATGACCCAGGGCACAGTTTATCAATAAACTCAAGTCCGTTTCAGTGGCAAGAGTGCCACCACGCTGAGCAATGGCTTCACGCAATAATGCTTCCGCGTCGTCATTCGGTAGAACCGGAAGTTTAAACAGTCGTTCCGGCTCTAAATCCAAAGCACTACGGCTAGTCACCAACAAATGGGGTGCCCGCTTATCAACAGTCAACGCCGTCACAAACTGGGTGACTTGTTCATAATCATTATCAATGACCGGTTCGGCATTATCTAGCAACACTAAAACGGCTCTACCACCTACACCCTGTGCGAGTTCTCTCGCCGCTTGCACCGGACTGCCAGTTGGAACTGGCAATCCCAGCGCATTAGCCAACCGTTCAATCAGCACCTTGGTACTCTCAGCACCCACTAAGTCCATTTCATAGATACCCTCGGCAAACACAGGCATCTTTTCCAGATCGGCAATGACAGCCTGTGCCAATGCCGTTTTTCCTAAACCGCCAATACCGCAAATGGTGACAAGCGGATAGTTCTGAACCAGCGTTTGAAGCGTATTGCGCTCGTCAGTACGCCCAATAAATAGCGTTGGCAAACGTCGATTAACGGCTTCGGCCAAAGGTGGGAGCGGTTCTGGAGCCGATGGTTCAAAAGGCAAACGCGCAATGGCGGTAGAAATGGCCGTTGGATCTGCCCAGATTTGCCCACTGAGATCAGTCAAGGCGGTACCCAATTGCTCAATGGCTACATGGAATTGGCTCATTTGATGACTTAAAGAAGCGGTCCCCGCCAGCAAAGCCGACACCTGCCCATCAACTTGTCCCAACATTTTCCGTTGTTCAGCCGATTGAGCAAACTCGTTGACTAACTTATCTAGCTGAAAAACCCCTTGTTCTAAAAGACGCAACACTTCATATTTGCCATGTCTGGCAAATAGGGTATCAAGAATATCCACTGCCAGTCCCTGTGAGTCTTTGATAGGATGAGAACAATTTGCCAAATAACACTCAATGAACTGTGAAAAACTTTCTTTCTTACCAATCCGTTTACCAAGATGATAACAAAGATACTCTACTACGGGTTCACGCAAGCCGGCATAGAGAAACAGAGGCAACAAATTCGTCACTTGCTCATTTTCCACTATCATCAACGGGTATAAATCCAATATTTCTTTTCGTTCTCCTAACAGGGCCAGATGTCCATTCATAATCGGTGCTGGTTTCTCGACACCTCCCCAAGGGCCTGGTTCTGTACCCATCATCAATCTGGCCGTGTTTTCGCCAACGTGGATGAGTGGATAACGACACAAGTTCTCCAATGCGGATAAAAGCTTATGGAGAGGCGAGAGCGCATTGACAAAATTGGTATGGCATTGTTGCTCAGAAGGCACGGCACTATGGGCATACTGATTACGCAACTTGAGCAGGGGTTGTGCATACTGCTGTAATTTAAACCGGCGCAAATGAGGTATAAATAGCGTTTTTTGTTGACTGGTGATCGCTTTACGAGCAGCATGAAATAAATCTACCCAAGCACTGGTGAGAGGGCGTGGCAATTTTTGTAACAATTCTTGAAGTAATTTTGGAGAACTGAGATTATGACGCATAAAATCTTGGATTTGAATAACCGCTAACATTTGTATGGTGACTTCAAAGGTATCAATAAGCCGGTGCACACGAGTAAAAGCATGGTATTCCGTTAACAGTTGTCTATAACAAACGGCAATCGGTGCTGGATATTCCGTGACAATGCGACGCGGTAGAGTGAATTTATCATCAGGAGGACCACCGAGTTGAGCAATATCATCGGTAAAAGTAATCCCCTGTCCAAGGGCTGATGCCAGTGCTTCTGCTTGTTCTTTAGGAATTTCACCAAGACACCTTTCATCAGAGCCAAAAAGGCGAACCAATCGTATTTCTTGCACATCAACATCCTCGTTATGAGTCATGTTTTTTGCTCTCTAGTTTTTATGGCTAAACAACTCACCCCTGACTGTTCTCATCACTTCTTGATAAGTGATCGTTGGAGCAAACATGCACGTCTTGAGCGTGGAGAAGTCTTGAGTGAGGGGTCAATGGGTTAGAGGGATATAGCAACAAATAATTGACGCTATTTAATGAATGACGTTGTTTAAGGTTCGTTCCTAAAACCTGTTTTTTGTATCCGTTATTGCGTCGTCCCCAATGCTCCCAACATACCTCCGCACCTGTCCAAATAACAGTCTCATTTGACCCAAATGAGCAAAGCGGGGTATGCCATAACTTATATGAAGTGGCTATTATAAAAGTTAATTGAAAAATATTATCAAGACTGTTTTTTCTTATTCCAATTAATAAAATATCCTCCAGAAAGTCGAAAACGGCAATATATTAGGAAATACTAATATTTAAAGGGATTGAAAACAAAGAGATTAATATTAATTTGGAAATATTAATTTGTAATTTGTAATTGGTAATCGGTAATTAAAGTTTTATTCGCGTAAGCCTTTTCAGTCGATTGAGAGTCTTGGACTGTTTTTTGCGCTATCACCACGAAAGTTTTTAACTTCTATCCAGAGTATTTCTTGCTTGTCAGTTGCTAAAAAGTCTACCGCTTTCATGCCTTGACATTGTTGAACTTTATAATAAAAACTGTTGTGATCATCATATTTGCAAACGAACCATTGTTCTGAAAAGTCAAAACGTAATGCTTTACGAAGGCTGCCTTCTTGTAAAATCATAATACTTTCTTTGCTTTCTTGGCATAATAAGCGGATTGTTCCCGATCATACAAGGCTAATTCTTCATCCAATGTGACAATTGTTTCTAAATCTTCTAGTACGTTGCCCTGTTCAATCAAAATCGCATCATTATCTCGTTTGAAACTAAAAAATCGTGCGGATAGATCAGTCGATTCTACTAATAACGATAATTCTTTCATTAAAAATAAATTATGGGTAGCTAGAATCACTTGTATGCCATTTTGGGCAAGGGTTGCTAACACCGAAGCGACTTTTACCATGATTCTAGGATTGAGGTTAGCCTCCGCTTCATCCCAAAATAGGGTGCTTCCTTTGCACAATGAACCATTTGAAATCAGATAAACGAGCATAGCTATTTTTCTTAACCCTTCAGCAATTAAGGAGATTTCAATTTTGCCGTGTTTGGGCGTGTCAATGTAAAAACGGCCACTTTTATCAACAACAATTTTGCCTTCTAATTCTGCTTCTAAGGGTTTTATGAGGGTTTGAAGAGTTGTTGGCAGTTTTTTAAGTAAAGGTAAATTGAGGGCTTTACATAAATCATAGTGGGTTTCTGATAGTGGCAGGTAGCGATTTTCGTACAGTGCCGTAAAGGTGGGTTGCAAAGTTAAGACTTCTCGTGTTGGAAAAAATAAAGGGGCTTGCTTGGGAAAATATTTTGGCAAATGATCCGCTTTGATTTGATTATTCTGTAATCTAAATGAAAACAATAGGTTATCTGTATCATCTGTGAGGTTGATGGTGATTTGGGCTGCTTGACAATTAAGAGGGTGATGACAAAGATGGTTGAGGTTATCTGGTTTGAAAACGCCATCTAATTTATCTTCTAATTGGATTTGTAATTGTTCCAGATTATCTCTAGTGAGTTGGTACAATGAGCGCATCACACTATATCCCAATTTGAGTAAATGACTTTTTCCGGTAGCATTGTCTCCAATGATAATATTCAATCCGGGTGAAAATTCGGTTGTTGCGTCTGCAAAAACGGTAAAATTTTTAATGTTCAATGATTTTAACATGTTATTTCAGTTATCAGTTATCAATTTTACAAACTATGTACAGAACAAAAAACATAAAGATTTGATTTTTATTAAAAATATCGATGTAGGGTGGGTAAGCGAGTCGAGACGCCCCGCGTCTCGCTTGCCCACCATCCACCCTGGCGTCGAAACGAAGATGGTGGGCAAGTTCGTTTCGACTGGCGTCGAAACGAACTTACCCACCCTACATGTGATCATTTAATATTTCATATAAAAGAAATTCTTATGAAAATTAACTCATTATGTTTTTTGTCCTGTACATAGAAACCCACCCTACAGATTTATTTACGCGGAAACTAGGGGGCGTATTAAAGCAAAATAAATTTGGAACGAAAATCGAAACGCTTCTATTTCGCAGAGTTATTCGATTTGTTGGGATTAAATAAAAGGATTAGCCGCTTCTTGGCGTAGGCGGGGTGCCTTAGTTTCCTTTTCTTCAAAAGCTTCAGGTTCTTGACTACTGGCTTGTACGGCCCTGCTTTTTGCCCATTTTCGAGTCGCTTCAATGACTTCTTGCATGGTTTTGGATAATGGATAAGAATCCTTGATGGCGGCAATCACATCGTCTGGCGTGATTTGTCGTGCTTCATCAAAGGCTCGAAATAGTCCCTCTTTGACGGCTTCTTCGAGTTCGGCACCGGTGTATCCTTTAGCCTCTTTTGCAATACGGCTTAATTCGATTTCTGAAAATTCCCGTTGACGACGG
>JAYQWI020000806.1:0-1812 GCA_035871815.2 Candidatus Parabeggiatoa communis | reverse complement strand
CTTGAAATTGCAGGACGTTTACCCGAAGGCACCCTGATTTTAGCAACGGGACGTCGGCATTGGAACCGGGATAAATGGATTGCTGAAGTCAAAGATATGCTGATGGCTAAAGCCCGTAATGGCTTAAATGAAGAAGTGTTTGAACACTTTAAACAACGGCTACACTATTTTGAAGGCGATCTCAGTGAGACTGGCATGTACTCCAAAATGCGGGACTTTATCAATAACGATCCCACTTTTCCCCAAAATATGGCCTTTTACATGTCCATTCGCCCTGCCGAATTTGGTATTGTTGCCCAAAACTTGAGTGAAAGTGGTTTACTGGATGAAGAACATGGATGGCGGCGCGTCATTGTCGAAAAACCCTTTGGCTACGACTTAGAAAGCGCCCGTGCCCTACATCAACGCCTTTCCCGCTACCTTCGTGAAGATCAAATCTACCGCATCGATCATTATTTAGGCAAAGGAACTGTACAAAACGTTTTAGTGTTTCGTTTTGCCAATCTCATGCTCGAACCCCTTTGGAATCGCAACTACATTGATCATGTCCAAATTACTCACTCAGAAACCCTTGGTGTAGGAAGTCGTGCTGATTATTACGATAGTGCTGGTGCGATGCGAGACATGATACAAAGCCATTTATTGCAACTGCTCACGCTAGTCGCGATGGAACCTCCGGCCTCTATGGAAGCCGAAGCGATGCGCGATGAAAAAGTCAAGGTACTCAAATCCATACGCGCCATTCCCCCGGCCGCTGTACATGCCCAAACCTTTCGCGCTCAATATACCGCTGGCATCGTTAATGGCGAAAAAATAAAAGGCTATTTACAAGAAGATAAAGTGCCCAAAGAGAGTGTCACCGAAACCTACGCTGCCATGAAAGTCTTTATAGATAACTGGCGTTGGGCCGGTGTTCCCTTTTATTTACGAACTGGCAAACGCTTGAAAGAAGCACAATCTATGATTTCCATTTGCTTCAAACAGCCACCACAACAGTTTTTCCGCGCCAGTCAGATTCAACGTATGCGCCCTAATTGGATATTGTTAGGCATTCAACCGACAGAATGTATTAAGGCTGAAATGACGGCCAAAGAACCGGGATTAGAAATGAATACCCGCCCCGTCAGTTTAGATGCGAGCTTCCGAACACAAGAGGATGTGTCTAAAGAGGCTTATGAAGAACTGTTATTAGACGTGATCACCGGTGATCGCTCACTGTTCTTGCGTTACGATGAAGTTGAATACGCTTGGCAAGTCGTCGATCCTGTTTTACGGGTTTGGGCTATGGAACGCGATTACATTTCCACCTATCCAGCAGGGAGTTGGGGGCCTCGGGAAAGCCGCCGCTTATTTGAACGAGAAGATCAAAGATGGCGGCATTCGTTGAATATTGAAGACGATTAGGAATATCAAAAAAATAAATTATCCCGCAGGGCTACTCTATGCACACAAATTATTTGTAACAAACTGTCGGCTCACGCAGAGCCGCAGAGCCGCAGAGAATGAGAGAAATTAAACAAACCCGCTTGAATTGCCTTTTGGGATTTATTTTTTTGGAACTTCCTTATCCTTTTTTATAAACAATCTTTGTCGTTGCTGTTTCTTCTCGTTGCTTTTGAGAAATTGTGATTTTTATTTCCTGCACGGCTAGTGAATTATTGACAAAATGACAGACGAAAACAACACTTTTTGCACATTCTGCGGTAGAGTTAGAAAATTGACTTTTCATCACTTGATTCCAAAAACCTGCCATTCAAATAAATGGTTTAAGAAAAATTTTGCTTCACAAGAGATGAAAAGTAGAGGCCTTGA